>CATPCK010000061.1 GCA_955652655.1 uncultured Ktedonobacteraceae bacterium
GTCTCATCCACGCTGCCCAGGTTATACACAGCGACCGTCTGCACCGCGGTAGAAATGACGTCACCCGTCGCCAGCACGCTTGAAAGCAGCGTCGTCGAGAGCATCAGCGCGAAGATAATTAACAACATCTGCGTGCGGCGGCGCGGAATATTGCGTATGCCAATCTTAAAAAAGAGCGTATTGCCTAAAGCCAGCAGCACCACCGCGCCGATAATGATCAACGTAGCCACCAGCAATATCGTCGTGAGCCTATCAATTGGAATCCCAAAAAGATGAGTCATATATCCCTACTGCTCTATCCATCTCGTTTCGCCGTCTAAAATGTAGGGGCGGGGCTAGCCCCCGCCCTGTTGGGGAGGCTGCGCTCTACCCCAGTGCTTGGTGAAATATTGACGCGATCCTCGTATATCCGAGCGTACTGGGATGCAAACCATCGTCACTGATATACTCGGGGTGGTCGCGCAATTCATGCCACTGCTGGAAGAGATCAACCAGGATGGCGTGGTGACGTTTTACGATAGACGCAATAGTCGCATTATAAGCCTGTACTCGTGCGAATAACGGCAGTGGATCTTCCGCGCTGAAATACGGCACCAGTGTCAGGTCGGGCACATTGCCAACAGCGATACGCGCGTGAGGAGCGCCTCTCTGCAAGCGGCTGAGCAAGAGATCGAGGTCGTGAGCGTAACTATCGAGCGGCACATCGTTTGCCAGGTCGTTCACGGCGAGCCAGACCGTCACCAGGTTGGGGTGGGCATCGAGCGCTACGGGAACTTCGACGCTCAACGCCTGGTGCAGGGTGACCGCAGGGATGCCGAGGTTGACCAGGTGAACGCCAGAGCCAAGACCCGTTGCCAGCAAGGAGGGCCAGTTCTGAGTTTGGGGATCATCTGCCCCGATACCAAAGGTATCCGAAGCCCCAATCGCCACGTATGTCAGGCGTGCCTTTGGAGCCTGCTGCACCACCAGCTGGTGAGATCCAGCTACAGTATCGGAGGGAGCACTACAGGCTCCCAAAAAGAGCAGCACAAAACAAAGCGCAAAGACCGAAAGCTCCGCTCTCCGCCTTGCGCTCTTCTCGCTGTGTCCCCGCACAGCCACAGCACGCCCCAAATGAAAAGAATTAGCGAACCAAAGCACTGATCAAAGAAACGAGGGCGAAAAGGATCACGAAAACAACTGTCAGATTAAAAATCAAACGCTCTACGCCACGTCGAGTCTTAAACACAGAACCGGCACTACTGCCGCCAAAAGCGCTGCCCAATCCTGCTCCACGCGCCTGCAGCAGAATAAAGATAACCACAGTAATGCTCAGTATAATTTGAACTATTCGTAATGCTGGAAGCCACTGGGCCAAGGTATCTTCCTCACTTTCGTGAATAACCCACCACAAAAGATATCTATCAGGTACGCGAGATTATACCACACACCCAAAAAGAAGTCGAGAGGCTGCAAGCCGCCCATTCTTCTGGCCCGCGTGCCTGGGCCTGTTGTTGCTGGCGCTCAATGTGTGGAGTAATGTGTTCAGTATACCCCAGGTCTACGCGGCAACCGCGATGCCTGCCATCCTGTTGAAAGGTTCGCCTTCTAAACCGAACCGCGTGAATCCTACCAGCGGCTCGACGTCCAAAACGCGCCTGTATCACCCGGGCGCACCGGGCTCGGCCAGGCCAGGCACGCCGCAGACCATCATGCATGGCTTTCACATGCCGATGCCGATGAAATCTGGCTCGGTCGATCTCCAGGTGAATCAGGTCACGAGTTTTGTAGGCAGTGATAAGCGGCTGGAACTGCTGATTCCAGCCGGAGCCATTACGACTCAGGATCTCGCGCAGGCCGGCGGGAAGATTACCCTGCGCGTGACCCAGGTTGCCCCTGCCTCTGGCTCCAATGCAGGGGGGAGCGGGGATATTTCTCTCGGGATCTATGTGATACAATTGCTTGATGCCCATGGCGCGCTGCTCACCCACGGCCTGCGCCTGCCGGTTACCGCGAAGTATCATATTCACACCAACGAGTTGGGGCTGGGCCTGGATCATGCGTACGCCTTGCTCAATGGCACCATCTCCGCGAGTGCGACCAGGCTACCGGGTATGGTCCAGCCTGCTGCTGGGAAAACGCTGGCCAGCACGATGGGCGCGCGCCAGGCGCAGCCCAGTCGTCTGGATACCCGGGCCCAAACGCTGACGGTCACCCCGCAGATTTCTACACCCAGCACGTCGCTGAGCTGGAATAGTGATACGCCCATCGCCAGCTTTGGCAATCCCGATCCGTTCTCGACCGATTTGAGCGCGGGCGGCCTGACCTCCAGTCAGTCTATCCATGTGCCAGACGGGCCTGGTGGCTTGGCGCCACCGGTGAGCTTGAGCTATAGCAGCGAAAGTGTCAACGAGCAGCATAGCTACTCCGCCGCGGCAGGCTGGGTGGGTGAGGGATGGAATCTCTCCCTTGGCTCGATCAGCTGGTCGCAGCACAATGTCGTCGCGGGCTGCACACCACAACCTGGTTGTGGAAGCAACTGGCAGAATGTCTGGTATCTCAATGATCCGTATGGCACCAGTAGCCAGCTCATTCCGCCCAATGTCACTGTTTCCACCTTTTACGACGCGAGTTCGAACGTGTACTGTGCGCTGAGCAACCCAACATACAACTGCCCCATCCTCTGGCATACCGCCACCGAATCGCATGACAAGATTTATGCCTATGTAGGCAACATTAATATTGGTCAAGCTATCAATCCTCCCTGCTTCCGGGTCTGGCGGCCCAACGGGATCATGGAAGAATTCGGTTGTACGAGCGATTCGCTCCAGTACTTCTACGTGCCCGGCGGGCACTCAGAGGTCTCGGGCTGGAACCTGGACATGGTCACCGATCCGCAGGGCAACCAGATTCATCTGACCTATCAGCGGGATATGGCCAGCTGGACCGATCCGACAACGAAGACGGTGTATAGTTATCCACGCGACGTCGAGCTCCAAAGCATCCAGTATGACTCGCCCGGCTGCCTCAATGCCCAGACCATGTGTACCGGCAGCGCCTGGGCGCCGCAGATGCAGGTCGTGTTCAACGCCGGCCACCCTCACCAATGGCACACCCGCGGGCTGCAACACCGGCTCGAACCTGCGCTGTGATGATCCGCTGGACCTCTCGGCCAGTGGGGGCACTGCCGCGCCGTTGATCCAGAACACCTATGTGCTCAACAACATACAGGTGCAGGTGCGCACCAGCGGTACGGGAACCTGGAATACCCTGAACACCTACAACCTGGGCTATGAACAGTCGGGTCCAACCACCATCACTGATCCGGCTAGCGGGATGCACGCTTCCAGTGCGGGTATGCTGGATCTGATGCAGATCCAGCAAGTGGGTAGCACTGGTGCGAACGCCTTGATGTATTCGGGCAAAGACAACAGCGCCACCACGTCCTATGCGTATATGAAGGTCTTTGACCTGAGTAGCCAGCACCCGGTGGTCGGGCCCAACACCAGCCTCTCCTATTGGATTTATCCCCAGAGTAGTGCCACCAGCAGCTCTGTGAGCGGGAGCAACAGCAGCTGTGTGGCGATTGATCTGATCTTCACTGATGGCACGGCCCTGCGCAACCTGGGGGCGGTGGATCAACATGGCAACCAGGTGCATCCGGCCCATCAGTGCGGGCATCTGAACCTGGACCAGTGGAACCAGGTCATCTCGAATATTGGCGCCGTCGCCAATGGTAAGACCATCAGCAAGCTCGATGAGGGCTACGACCAGCCAGCCAACACGGGCGGCTATCGCGGCTACATTGACGATATCAGCCTGAGCAACCCGGCCAGCAGCACTCCCCTCTTTGCGACCGGCTTCGAGAGCGGTGACCCGCAACCCACCTGGACAAATACCGTGGATACGGGTCCCGAAGCCGGGGCGGGTAACATTGCGAATGTCGTGGGTATTTGCTGTGGACTGACGAGCCCGGAAGCGGGCCCGCGCCAGGAAGTCGTCCATACCGATACCGTTGCGCTGCCGCAGGTGACGTACACCTACACAACCCAGACCAACTACTACGAGGATTCGTTCTTTAAGCCTAATCCCTCGACCAACTGCGGCCCCTCCTGGAACACAGGCAATGGCAGTGGGTGTCTGCTGTGGGAGCAAAACTATGCCAATAACAGCCGCTTTCTGACCTCGGTCAGTAATGGCCAGGGACTCGCGCAGAGTTTTAGCTGGATGCTGGCGCTCAATAACAGCCACGGGGTCAACGGCGGCGGCAGTAATAACGCCGATCCGCTCTACTGTGATTCGCACCAGGCAGGCTATCCCTGTAATGAGGCCGACGATAGCGGCTGGAGCCATGTCGTACTCTCGCAAGTGAGCAGTACCACCATTCGTCTCACCCAGAACGGCCCGGGAGGGCAGCAAACCAGCACGCCGATTACCGAGACGACGGGGTATATCTATCAGCTGACCTATCCCCTACCTGCCCAGGAGTGTAGCGACTGTGTGGCGGCCATGTACTGGGGCGACCAGAATGACAACGACTACCTCAGCTACTACAATGGCACATTTATGGGCTTTGCTCAAACAAAGGTGAATGCGCCCAGTGGCGCGGTGGAGGTGCATAAATTCTATGCCGGCGAAGGCTGGGGCATCTATGATCCGAGACAGGTGACCTGCTTCACGCAAGCGCCCTGTCATGCTGCTCCCTGGTGGGATCTGGCCAACGCGGCGCACGGGCAGGAGTATCAAACGCTCGCTTACGACACGGATGGGCAAACGCTGCTCAAAGAGGTCGATAGCAGTTATCAGGCCATCTGTCCGCCCACAGGCGTCGTGGGAACCCCCCCGAATGGCTCGATCACCTGGGATGGAAAGCTGATCAGCGACCTGGATCACAACAATCCCGTCGCCGCCAGCGACATTCAACAGACGCAGCAGGTGAGCAAGGCGTTTGCTGGAGGCAGCAACAGTTCGAACACGACTACAAGCCAGGTCTATGACAGCTTTGGGCGTGCCACGCAGGAGACCACGACCAGCAACGGCGGCACGCCGGCCAAAGTGGTCCACAACACCTCCTATGTCTGGAATGATAGTGTGACCGCCACCAAGACCAGTGCTACGGGCACCTACATCATCGATACTCCTGCCTTTAACGATACCGAAGATGGCTCGGGCAATCGGCTCCGCTGCAGCTACTCGAGCTACGATGGCCAGAGCTATACCACGGGGCAGAGCAGCACCTTGACCGGTAGTATGCAGACGGTGCAGGATGACTATGCCGATTGTGGCACGTCGGCCAATGGCTACACGCTCAGTGGCAAAAGCACCACGACTGCCTTGTACAATACCCACGGAGACGTGATCGCTACCAACGACCCGGATGCCAATGCCACTATCGCCGGGCATACCGGCTGTACCGTCAATAGCGCGCAGTATACCAGTTGTATCGCCTACGACAGTACGTACGCTGTCTTCACGACGTCAGCGAGCAACGCGCTCAACCAGGCGGCCAGCACCAGCTACGCCAATACGGGCAACGTGTTTGGCTTTGGCACCTGGCCGGTCAGCACGACCAACGCCAACAAGCAGACCACAAGCTACACCTATGACGCCTTAGGGCGTATGACAGGCGAGACCCTGCCGGGCGAAACGACTGGTGATCTCACCAAACAGTGGGTGTATACCGACTGGTGCAGTGGCACCGCTGCGCAGTCCCTCTGTCTGGAGATCGACGAGATCGATCGCCTCAACAGCAGCGCCACCGTGACAACCCGCGCCTTCTACGATGGCGAGGGCCGCCTGGTGGAGACGCGCGCGCCGGGACCCGCCGGCCAGGACGTGGTGACCTATGCCTATTACGATAACTCGGGTCGCTCGATCTTCAAGAGCAACCCGTACTTCGTGACAGCCTATACTGGTACGCCCGGCTCCGCGGCCTACTCGATCCCGGACAGCACGCAGCCAGGGACCAGCACAACCTATCCCACGTTGCGCCAGACGAGTGTGACCGACCCGAACTCGCATACCTCCACCACTACCGCCAGCGTGATCTGTGGCGTCTCCGGCACGAGCGACACGGGCTGTTATGCGCAGGCGATGGTGCTGGATGCCAATGGGCACGAGAGCGCTACCCTCACCGGAGGGCTGGGGCAAACCAATTACCAGCTATACAGAAGTCAATCAAGAATTGGATTGGCCTTTCCCTTGTAGCAACCTGGATGCCTTGGAAGAATTGTTGGTGGATATGGATGTCCCCCAAGAGAGCGGAACCCTTTTCGTCTTCTGGCGCTTCGATACATTTGCGCGGCGTTTCTCTCGCCACGCATTTCAGGTGTTGGATATCATGGAGCAAACATCAAGAATGTTCTTGCTCTCGGGTCAGCGGTTTATGGCCTTGGTACAATCGGATGATCCGGACCTGGCATTCGATCCGGTAGGTGCTCGTCCTGTCTTGCTGAATCCTACAGAGCATTTGCGAAAAATGCTACCTGCTCAATGAACCGCGAAGAGCAAGCTCATCCGATGGCAAGCAGGTGATCGGCTCCTATTTGTGTGCGCTTCGTACCCTCTTCTCTGCTTTCCCCCGCATATACCGTGGGTACTGGGCAATGGGTGGTGTATATTGGTAATTAGAGAGGACTGATCGAAATGAAATGGTACGAATTAGCGGATAATCCTCGTGCGATAACTGAACTCTACACCGATGTTCCATTGCTTCAATCGGTACGCTTGCGAGAAGTCATACTCGATCGGGATGGACCCACGATGAAATTCACGGTAGACCTTCCGACCTTTCCTGAGAAGGTTCCTGCTCGTTGGAAATTACGAGGTTACAAGGCCGTGCAAATGCAATCAGATTTGTGGTGGCTGCGGTCAATACAGCTAGATCGCTGGTCAACGGAAAACCTGGTGGATATTCAAATCGAAGCGATAGCTGATGGGCTGATCGCTGTTAAGGTCACTTCTTCCTCCTGCTCTATTCAAGCAACTGCTCACCTTTTCAAACTTGCTTCTGTTCGCGCGTATCTGCGGGGACCTTCCTGATTAGGCAGCATATTTCGGTTGAGTATGTGTCACTCTGTTCGTCGTGTGAGACAAGTTTATAACTTGTTCATGGGCAAGAAAGGCAAAACGGATGTCATTAATTGATGAGTGTTTGCAAGCATTAGATGGAGAAGCCACACTCTTGCCTGAGAAAGAAGGCAAAGATATCATTCATACATTGACCCGGATGTTTCCCTTTACTTGGGGAAGGATCGATTGGCCACAAGTGCCGCAGCATAGTGAACTTGACACCCTTTCAGAAGTCTTGCCTGTTCTTCTTGACAACGGGAGCAACACCCATGCTGCTGTGTTTATTATATGGGATGAAGCGACAAGGCCAGTACTTGAAAGTAATCTTTATACAGTACTCAGCCATATTGAGGAAGTGACCATTGTGAGCTTTGATACCTGGATCTTTTGCCCTACAGAGCACTATGTCGTTGAACTCTATCACGAAGGAGACCTCACGGTTGGATGGAGCGAGCAGAAGGCAGCAGATACTGTGTGAAGGGAGAATGAGCAGTTGCAAAAGAGGGGAGGGATTCTACCATGAAAGTGAACGTACTGCTTCGTCAATCTTCAATTAACGCATGAAATGTAGGGGCGACCCTTGCGGTCGCCCTGCTCTCCCATCTCCCCTTTCACCTGAACCTTGACAGTCCACCAGTTCGATCAACTGCCTCTGTTCAAATCCTCTGTCGTCGATTCAGCCAGGTTGAGTGGACGAGGTCCCTTCGTCATATCAAGAATGCACAGCCGCGTGCCAAATGGATCTTTGACCACCGCACATTTCCCAATCGTAATATCGAACGGCTCAACAAGCAGACTACATCCTTTCACCACATAGTCTGCTACGACAGCAACCACATCATCGACTAAATAGTGCACCTCCACTCGTGAAGGGATACCTGGATCGCGGTGGAGTACAATTTCCGCATCCGTCTCGGGAAACACCAGTCCGATTGAGTCGTCCCCACTCCAATTTGGGCGCAACCCGAATACCTCCGCATAGTAGGTTGCTGCCGCCTCCACATCATCCACCCGGATCATCACACAGTCAATTTTTCGTAACATCGCTTGCCCTCCCTCTTTTTCTGTTTAACCGCCATGTATAGCCTCTCTCATTGTGACATTGACTGCTTTCTTCTGCTGTTACAACTATTTTATATAAACGACCCCCATCAACCGGGCGTCCGATGCGCAGCATCGCCCCGTCTATAGTAGGGTTGACCCTTGCGGTCAACCTGGAGGGGCCGGGCGTGAGCTTGCTTGCGGTCCCCCCGCTCCTCCCATCCACTCCTTCCCCTTTCTCATCCCACACAAAGAAATAGAATAGGAATGAAATACTAACAAGGAGCCGCAAATGACCAACAGCTTCATCACCGTCATTCCCACCGATCGCCAGCATAAACTCTGCAAATCCAAAACATTTATGTCGCACTTTCCGACACATTTCCCCAAAAATCCATCGCTGCAACTCTTGATGAATGTCCTATTTCCCTTGTATCAAACCTATCCTTGTGATACAATATAATTCGGGCGAGGACATAGGTCCCCGCCCGAACTTATGAGAAAAGCGAATACTAATATATGGAAATTCTCTGGCTTGGCCACTCCTGTTTCCAGTTACGTGGCAAGAACGTTACTCTGATTACCGACCCGTTTTCCCCTCAGCTAGGCTACTCGCTGGGCAAGGTCAATGCCCCTATCGTCACCATCAGCCATAACCATGATGGGCATAATTATACCCAGGGCGTGGGCGGCAACCCGCGTGTTGTGCGCGGCCCCGGCGAATATGAGATTAGCGATGTGCTGATCACAGGCGTAGCCTCCTACCACGATAATAAACGTGGGCAAGAACGTGGCCGGAACACGATCTATGTCATTCACATAGATGACCTGGTTGTCTGTCACCTGGGCGACCTGGGGCATACCCTGCAGGAAGAACAGCTGGAAGAAGTTGCTGATGCCGATATCCTTATGATACCAATCGGCGGCCATAACACCATCAATGCAACAGAGGCGGCTGAGGTGATTAGCCAGGTTGAGCCGCGTATCATCATTCCCATGCATTACCGCACCCCGGTGGTAGAAGGAAAGCGTGATGCCCTCGACCCCCTTGACAAGTTCTGCCGTGAAATGGGGGTCGACATGATGAACACGCAGCCAAAACTCGTTGTCACCCGTAATAATCTACCCGCGGAAACGCAGGTGGTAATTCTAACCCACCGGGCCTAGCCGCTAGGCCCCGTAAACGTGTAGGGGCGGGAGAGGTGTGGAGAAGGGTGGGGACCCTTGTGGTCGCCCGCCAGGCCCCATTAAATTTAATGCTTATGTAGGTTGTCCTGGAGAACCTCGAAACAATGTAGCGCGTAGAGGTTCTTCTTTGTAGTGTAGCACAGCGCCTTATGTACTACGGCAAAGTTCCGGGTAAGGGGGTCAAATGTCTAAATATATCTTTGTTACTGGCGGTGTGGCATCCTCCGTGGGGAAGGGAATCAGTGTCGCCTCGCTGGGACGTTTATTGAAAAACCGTGGGATCTCTGTCTCTATTATGAAACTGGACCCCTATATTAATGTTGATCCCGGTACGATGTCGCCCTATCAACATGGCGAAGTCTTTGTGACCGATGATGGCGCGGAGACCGACCTCGACCTGGGTCACTACGAACGCTTCACGGATGAGCCGTCCTATCAGGCCAACAACGTGACCACGGGCCAGGTCTACGCCTCCGTCATCGGTAAAGAGCGCCGTGGTGAGTACCTTGGTGGCACCATTCAGGTCATTCCGCACATCACGAACGAAATCAAAGAGCGCATGCACGCTGTTGCCCGCCGCTCCGATGCCGACGTGGTAATCGTGGAGGTTGGCGGCACCGTTGGCGATATCGAGGGCGAGCCATACCTGGAAGCTATCCGCCAGATGCGCAAAGACGTGGGACGCACCAACGTGCTCTACCTGCACGTAACCCTTCTCCCCTTTATTGGGGCGACAAAAGAATTGAAAACCAAGCCCACTCAACACAGTGTCAAAGAACTCCTGCGCGTCGGCATCCAACCGGATGTCATCCTCTGTCGCTCCGACTATCCCATGACCGACGAACTGCGCGAAAAAATCGCCCTGTTCTGTAATATTGAGGCCAGGGCTGTCGTCCCCATGCTGACCGCCGAGACGATCTATGAAGTGCCGTTGATCCTGGAAGAGGCAGGCCTGGGCGAGTACATGGTGCAGGAGCTTGGTCTGCCACACCGGGAACCCCACATGCAAGAATGGCGCGAGCTGGTAGAAAAGATCAAACGTCCCCGTCCTGAATTGACCATCGGCCTTATTGGGAAATACGTCGAACTCCATGACGCCTACTTGTCCGTCGCGGAATCGCTGCGTCACGCGGGCTGGTATAACGACGTGGATATCAATATTAAGTGGATCAACTCCGAAGCCCTCGATGAAATGGGTGAAGGCGCTACCGAGGTCCTCGAAGCTCTTGATGGCATCGTGGTACCGGGCGGTTTTGGTCATCGCGGTATCGAAGGAAAGATTAAGGCGGCAAACTTCGCTCGTCGTATGAAAAAACCATACCTGGGGCTCTGCCTGGGCATGCAGGTGGCCGTCGTCGAGTTCGCCCGCAATGTGCTGGGGCTTGAAGGCGCCAACAGCACAGAATTTGATCCGCAGACCCCCTATCCCGTCATCGATCTGATGAACACACAACGCCAGGTGGCCGATAAAGGCGGTACCATGCGCCTGGGCAACTGGGTCTGCTGCCTCACTCCCGGTACAAAAGCCTACCAGGCCTATGGTGAACCTATTGTCTTTGAGCGTCATCGCCATCGCTACGAGTTCAATAATGAATATCGCAAGCGCATGGAGACGCGTGGTGTAATCGTCAGTGGCCGCTCCGCCGATAATAGCCTGGTCGAGATCATAGAGTTGGCGGACCATCCCTGGTTTGTGGCCTCTCAGTTTCATCCAGAGTTTAAGAGCCGTCCCAATCGTCCACATCCCCTGTTCCGCGATTTCATCGGAACGGCTGCTCGCCTGGCAAAAGAGGCTAACGCGAAAATAGAGCAGGAAGTGGGTGTTGGCACAGGTACGCGTAGCGTCTTCGGGCCAGCACAGTTGGAGGACCACTCCAACTCCCATAGCGCAGCCCAGACAGACGTTCGCATCGAGAAATAATCATGATATTCTTGAGTCAACTGCTTGGCGCCCCCGTGGAAGACCTCCAGGGTGCGCGAGTAGCTAAAATTGTAGATGTTACAGTAGAGCTGGCGCAGGTTAGCCAGCCTGGACCTATCTTCCCTCGTGCCTTGATAGTCGAGGGCCAGGCGGACCAGCGCTGGGAAATACCTACCGACGCTGTAGAATGGCGCGACAGTATCCTGCGACTCCGCCTCCCAATCGAGCAATTTCCCCTCAGCCCGACAGAGAAATCGCCGCAAGAGGTAAGCCTGGCAGAGGATGTACTCGATAAGCAAGTTATCGATATCGCGCGTAAAAAAGCGGTGCGCGTCAATGACGTCTGCCTCGGTGATAATTGGCAGTTGCTGGGTATTGATAACAGTACCCTCGGCCTTGTGCGCCGCCTTGCTCCTAACTGGCTGTTAGGTACAAAGAACAGGCCCACCTCTACAAATTTGATTCCGTGGGAGCAGATTGAACTCATCGGCTTGCAACGCCAGACAGAGGTTGAAGCGCCCATCATGCGCCCCGCGTCATCCCAGCCTCAGAGCGGTCATCTCGCCGAAATGCATCCTGCCGACATCGCCGAAATAGTGCATCAATTGACGCCTGGCCAGGGTGCGCGGCTGATTGAAAGGCTGGACGACGAAACAGCCGCCGACGCTATGGAGGAGATCGATACGGAGCGGCAGCGCCAGATCCTTGAGAATATCCAGGCCGACCGTGCCGCCGACATATTAGAAGCCATGGGGCCGGACGAGGCCGCTGATTTACTTTCCCAATTGCCAGAGGAGCGCGCCCAGGAACTTCTGGGACTGATGAAGCGAGAAGAGTCAGAAGATGTACAGGAGCTCCTGGAATATGAAGCAGACACCGCCGGCGGCCTTATGACAACTGATTATGTTGCTCTGAACCAGGCGAGTAATGTTGCCCAGGCACTGGAGTCGATACGTACCAATATCCAGGAGCACGATATACGTGTCACCTACGTCTACAGTCTTGCCGAAGAAACCCCGGACGAGTGTTCGTTGTTGGGCCTGGTCTCACTGTGGGACCTGCTCGTGGCGCCTCCCACACAGTCCCTGCAGGAACTGATGGAGATTGACCTGGTTACCGTACAGCCCGCTACAGATGCTCGCACCGTCGCTCAGATCATGGCAAAGTATAATCTCCTGGCCGTACCCGTGGTGAGCCAGGATAATAATATCCTTGAAGGAGTCGTCACAGTCGATGATGCCCTGGATGTTTTGCTACCTGCCGATAAGCGGCGCAAACCCACACGCATGTACTGATATCCATCATCCCTTTCTTTCTCACGAAAGATTACCGCCCTTCAGCTTCACTAGCTACATTATAAAGACAGGGTAGGATAGTTATGGAACAGAAAACGAGTCTGCAACAGCATGCCCCTTTCATTCTTTCATTGGATGTTGGCACCTCTTCAACTCGCGCTTTGCTGTTCGCTGCCAATGGAGACGCGGTACCGGGAATTCAGGCCCAGGAAACCTATGAACTTACCCTGTCGAACGATGGAGAGGTCTCGGTTGATGCCGATAAACTCGTTTCTGAGTAAGTCGTACTGAGATGGGCGACCATCTCGAACGACATGGTATATGTTGGCAGTACCAATACCAATCTCTACGCTCTGATCTCTAACTTGCTAACCTTTGTGTAGTAATCTCTGGAAAGCCGATACAAACATATCAGCCTTCTCTTCTCTAAAAACACCGAGGATGTAGCGGTCAGGGCGAACAACAACGAACAGATCCCGGTAGTTGGCCAGAAAATCTGTATCATTTGATTGCACCACCATTAGGGGTGTGTTACCTATCCTCAACGACTCATTCGCTTCGTTGTGAGAACACTCCCTGTACATAGAGTCGTATCCCTCTTTTCGAGGAATGCCAGGCTGTATACACACAAACCGCGCTCCCAGCCGTTCCCAGAAATCGGTTTTCATCGTGGCAAAAGCCTTCTTGGGATTGTGGTGGAAACGCAGTAATGCAAAACCCGGTCCCAGTACTTCGTCAAGCAGGACACACTGTCCCTCGGTTGTTGTCACTTTTGGTTGAGACAGCATCCGACCTGCTATCGTTCGATTTTTTCTATCTGTATTGAAGAGCAAGAAACCCGTTTTGTATGTTGGCTGTGGCTTGATACGTGCCTCAGTCAAAAATTCTCGGATGACAGATACCCCGTTGAGCAAGTGGAATAAAATATCACGACAGTAGGCCAGTGGCTTGCTCGTTGACATAACAATATTGCCCAGCAAAGAGGAGAAACGGATCATCTGCGCTACATGCCTGTGCCGTTCTTCGTGATAGGTATCGAGCAAGCGATCACTTGCCAGCCCATGTAATACCATCGCCAGTTTCCAGGACAGGTTATGTGCGTCACGCAGCCCGCTATTCAACCCTTGACCCCCAAAAGGGGGCATCATATGGGCTGCGTCCCCCAATAAGAACACGCGCCCCTTTGAGAAGCTCTGTGCAATTGTCGAGTGGAAGGTATAGACTGTCCGGCGTATAATCTTGGAGCGAGGAGACCCACCCGCCTGCTTGATCATTGCGGCAATGCTCTCTGTCCTTAAGAGGTCCTTCTCAATCTCCCCTGGTAGCAGCATAAATTCCCAGCGCCTGCCATTATGAGGCGATGGAACGGTCACAGTCGGCCGACTCGGATTACAGAAAAACATGGCTCTGTAGGGGCGAGATTTATCCTCGCCCTCGTCCGAAATTACATCGACCACCAGCCATTTCTGCGCAAAGGTCGTACCTTTCATGGGAATATTCAGCATGCGCCGGATGGTACTTCTGCCGCCATCACAGGCCAGGAGATAGTTGCACCTGATTTTTTGCAGCATTCCAGAGGGTGTACGGAGAGTGACAATGACAGCGCTCTCGGTTTGTTCAAATGATTCAACTGTGTGCTGAAATAGTACGTTGACACACGTAAAACGCTGAAGCCCCTCGAGGAGAGTTGCCTCGAACTCGGGCTGGTTAAATGTGGAGATCAGCGAGTACCCATTTCTCTTGCTTGATGGCTCCACCTTTGCAAGCAAACGCCCTGCCGAAACGTAATGGGCATTGATACCTGATAAAACGCTCTTGCTCACCGCGCTGCTTAAACCCATAGCCTGGCAAATACGCAAACCTTCATCATCAAGTGAGATAGCTTTGGGGTAGTCGCTCAAAGA
>CATPCK010000062.1 GCA_955652655.1 uncultured Ktedonobacteraceae bacterium
CAAGCTGGCAATTGGTCTTCTTCAGTGCCTGAAGAACTGATTTTTGAAGGACGCATCGGCGTGGCAATGGGTGAATCGAGCGATGCTGTGCGTCGTCAGTTTGAGTATACACTGACAAATCTGGCTGAGGAGGATCCGTGGTTACGTGACCATCCCTTGGAAATCAAGTGGAGCGGAGGCCAGTTCGAGTCCGCTGAGATACCTCTGGATCATCCCCTGGTGAAACTGTGCCAGCAATGCATGTTTGACCTCACAGGTCATGAGCCGTTATTGCAAGGCGCGTCCTATGGTTCTGATTTACGCCTCCTTGTCAACTTTGGCGGCATTCCTACCGTTCTTTTTGGCCCTGGCGATGTTCGCGTTGCGCATATGCCTGATGAGCATGTCGAATCCAGCGAAGTCATTCTGGCTGCACGCGCCTATATTCTGGCTGCTCTCCGTTTTCTTTAGCCAAGATGTCTTATTATGTTGCTTCTTAGCAGCACATCATATAGAATAACGGTGACCTATGCTGGCTTATCCAACGTGTATTCAATACAGCCCGTCAATGCGGAGGGAAGTATGGTTGATCTTAAACAGACACTAAGCCGCTTTTTATCGATTCCTGGCGTGTGGCAAGCCATCCTGGTGGGGCGTGACGGTTTAATGATAGAGGGGTTAACCCGTGATGGTAAGGACGATATGGAAGCTGTAGGGGCTATCATGACCACAGGCCTGAGCACGGCTGAAGCTCTGGGGCAGGAAATTTCGCGCGGGTCCGTTGTTGGTGTACTCATGGAATACGAAAACGGCCTGGTGAGTGTCGATCCTCTGGGTGACTTCGCCCTCCTCGTCACACTTTCTGAGAATGCTTCTAATATCGCTCGCGTACGTCATTTAGTTAAAACAAGTCGTAATGAAATTCTTGAAGCTCTTGATATAGCGTAACATCGTTACATGAACATTGAGCATGTACGGAGGGCGGCGCGTAGATGGAACAACTGACCAATCTTGTCATTTCAGATCGTGAACTCGCTTTTATCTCTACTGCGTTAAATAAACTAATGAATGACACCAACGCTACTTCTGTCATGCTGATTGACAAAAGCGGGCAGGTCATCGCGACTCAAGGAACAGGAGTACGGCGTAATGCTACCTCCCTGGGAGCGTTGCTCGCTGGCGCATTTTCCTCCTCCCGCCATATTGCTGAACTGCTTGGAGAGAAAGATTTTCGCACTATTTTCCAACAAGGTGTGAAAGAAAATATATTTACGACAATGGTTGAAGAACAATGGCTGCTGGTCATTGTCTTTGACAAACTCACCCATATCGGCCTTGTCAAAGTTCTCTCGAAAAAAGCTTCGGATGAAATGGGAAGGATACTTGAGCGGGTGCGTGCTGATACGACACGTACGAAGTCTTCGGTCATCAATGTACAGTTCCGCTCATCGGTCGAAGATACCATTGATCTGCTCTTCCGCGATTAGAGGTTCTAGCATATATGGCGCTTATCAACATTGCTACCCACGAGATTCACTGCAAGATCGTCTATTATGGTATTGGATATTGCGGGAAGACGACAAATTTACAATATGTTTTTAAAAGTATCAACCCGAAAGCCCGTGGAGAGATGCTCTCGATTGCCACGGAGACCGAGCGAACCCTCTTCTTTGACTTTCTCCCTCTCGATCTAGGAACCGTTCACGGTTTTCGCACCCGCTTCCATCTCTATACGGTGCCCGGACAGATCCTCTATGAACGCACGCGTTTAGCCGTACTCAGTGGCGCAGACGGCATCGTCTTTGTTGTGGACTCCCAGGCCGAGAAGTTTGAAGAAAATGTGCAGAGTATTGCCGAATTAGAGGTGAATATGCGTCGTATCGGTAAAGAACTAGGTAATTTTCCTTTTATTATGCAATGGAATAAGCGCGATATGCCTTCAGCCCTGCCAGTCAATGTACTTGACCGCTATCTCAATCGTCGACGTGTCCCTAACTTTGAAGCTATTGCCTCCGATGGCAAGGGTGTATTTGCAACTTTGAGGGCAATAAGTAAGAACGTGATGGCTCATCTGTAGACTTCAGGTTGCTCACCACTCCTAATTACCGGCATAGTATCAGCAGGCAAACCACCCATGAAGATATTTGGTCTTGACTTTACCAGTGCGCCATGCCCCAAGAAACCTATCACTGCAGCGGTATGTGATTTGAAGGATGATCTCTTGCGTGTGAACGAGATAATGAAAATCGATAGCTTTGCTGCGTTTGAGTCATTTTTACGACTACCAGGCCCCTGGGTGGCTGCTCTCGACTTTCCGTTCGGTCTTCCACAAAAACTACTCTCCAATCTCGGCTGGCCCGAAACCTGGGAGGATTACATTTCCCTCCTCTCATTAATGGGTAAAACACAGTTTGAGCAAACGCTGATTCACTATCGTGAGAGCAGACCGCCAGGTGATAAACACCATGTAAGAACAACGGACAGGTATGCGGGTGCTTGTAGTCCTATGATGTTGCAGCGGGTGCCTGTAGGAAAAATGTTTTTTCAAGGCGCGTCTCGCTTACTTGCAGCAGGGGTGAGCATACTCCCATGTCATCCAACGAATGACGCTAGAATAGTGGTTGAAGGATACCCTGCTCTGATTGTACGCAAATTGATTGGCAAACGCAGCTACAAGAGTGATGAACGTAACAAACAGACACCAGACAAAGCCGCAGCGCGCCAGGTCATTGTCTGTGGTTTGCGCTCACCCGAACTCTCAAATCAGTATGGTGTTACTACCATTCAACTGCCCGCTATGCTTGCTGAGGCATGTATGCAAGATTCCACGGGTGACAACCTCGATGCTCTACTCTGCGCTCTGCAGGCTGCATGGGCGTACACACAGCGCAATAATGGCTATGGTATTCCATCAGGGTCTCACGGAGTGGAAGGGTGGATCGTTGATCCAGGCCTCTTGATGTATTGATCAATCAAAAAAGAGCCAAAACTGCGTAAGATACTGATATATGTTCCTGAGGGAGAGGAAACCTTTATGGCCGAACAACCGAAACTGCTGCGAGGATTGGTGTTTGCTAACGTTGCCGTCCTCTTTTTTGGCCTTGCAGGAGTTCTGGGCAAGCTGAGTTTACTCCCTGCCCCGCTCATCGTCTTTGGGCGTGTTTTCTTTGCCGGTCTGCTGCTTCTGGCGATCTGCTTGTTCCAGCACATTCCCTTGCTTCCGAAGCGACGCCATGATGGCTTCTTGCTGCTTGGGCTAGGAGTGTTGCTCGCGCTGCACTGGACTGCCTTCTTTCAAGCAATCAATGTCTCTAATGTTGCAATTGGGTTGCTCTCCTTCTCCAGCTTCCCCCTCTTTACTGCCGTATTGGAACCCCTTCTGCTGCATCAGCGTCCCAGGCGAGTACAGATCGTTGCAGCCTTGCTCATCTTGCCAGGAATCTACCTTTTGGTTCCCTCTTTTACGTTCCAGAATCAAGCGACTCTGGGAGTGATGTGGGGTGTACTCTCAGCAGCCACATTCGCGCTGCTTTCCGTCGCAAACCGCTGGCTTGGGCGAACCTATCCTAGTCTGATGATCAGCCTGTATCAGGACGGGATAGCTGCTGTCGTCCTCTTGCCAGCCCTTTTCTTGCCAGCAACTGGTTCCTTCTGGACGCCTCACGAACTCATCATTCTGCTCATTCTTGGAGTTGTCTGTACAGCGCTGGCTCATACGCTCTTTATTGCAAGTATGCGTGATATTACCGCTCAATCTGCAAGCCTGTTGGCCAGCCTCGAACCCGTATGGGGCATCGTCTTCGGGGTCTTGCTCCTTGGGGCTATTCCGACTGCTTCAACGCTTCTTGGCGGAGCAATTATCCTCAGCGCTAATCTTTTACCAGGGATCGTCACAGCAATTTCGTTGAGCGTCAAATGGTGCAGAAGCTCATAGTTTCTGATGGGAGATTGGAGGTGTGAGAGGCCCTTCTTCAGAGGCTGATTTAGCTTTCAACGCGTGATTATGATCCTACCCACGCAATGTAGCTACTAAGCGTTTCGGCTTGATGACCAGGTCAATAGCTTCAAGGAAACCAGGTATTTCCTGCTCGTTAGCCAATAGCATACAATCGTTTGCGCTGGTAGTGCGCAGTGCTTTCTGCTGTAGCGCCCATACCCGCCAGTGCGAGTGACGCTGAGAGCCGAACGGCCCTTGACAGCCGTTCATTCTGCGACATACGCTGGAGCAGAGGGATAGTTTCTTTATCGTCCAGCAAAGTCAGTAGCCAGACGATATGCTGGCGTTTCAGTTGATCGTCGCTTTGAAGCGAACGCACAAGCCGCGTAGCAAGTTGGTTGCCGAACATTGCCACGCCTTGGAGCAATTGCTGCTGCATTTCGCTAGTGGTAAGTGTAGAATCGTAACTGAGTCTGATGAGTTCGTTTACCTTCTGGCGAAGCTGCCTGCGAGACTCTAGCTCCACAATGTTCCAGTTAATTTCACCGCTACCGCCTCCCAGCTGGAACAGCCTGGCGCCTCTTTTTTCCATCAAGACATATCCTTCTGAAGTCTTATGTGGCTTCATCACAGTGTTGTTTTTAACACACTAAACAAAACCTCTATGTTCCTACTTTGAAAACGCTTCATGCTGATCTGCAATCATCTGTAAAAGTTCTTGCAGTGCTTGCTGGGCTCCGTTTCGCTGCCGTACAGTGAGCGTTGTGTCGGCGGCAAATTCATCTTCGTCAAGGATGAGCGTTTCGCCTTCAGGGCTAACCCAAACATCCAGGAGCAGGTCAACCTGCTCAATACGATCTTCAAAAAGAATGGCTGGTTCAGCGATATTGCAGTACCAGCCTTTTCTCACACCTTGTGCGCTCGCAATATCAAAGATGTTATACCACCGATCAGTGTAATAGTACTCGATAAATCTGTCGCCAGGTTCAAAACTGGTGTACCCCAGATTTTTTGTTAGGTGGGACCAGTAGGCTTGAATAATCACTCCATGAGATAGATGTTCGACAACTTCTCCCTGGTATTGTATTTTTGTTTCCCCACGTGGACTCAGTTTAACAACCGTTATCATGTTCCTGTACTTTGCTCTTACTCGTCCGCCACGTAATAGTGTACCCCAAATCCACCTAATATGCAATGTTTTGCAAAGGTGAAGTGATTAGATCGTATCGCCTACATGCTTTGATTCGATGAGCTCCAAAAGACTTTTCATTGGAAAGGGTTTCTGTAAGACCATAACATCGGGGAAGCGCTCGCGAATCTGCTCTAATTGATGCTGACTTGCTGCTGACACAACAATAATAGGGAGTGTTTCAGGAGGTATGTTCTGCCGGATGGAATTGATCACCGCCAGGCCTGAGAGGGTACCAGGTAGTAAGATATCAATGATCACTAGATCATATGGTAATGGGGTCTCAGCACTCTGTTCTGCCAGAAGCTCGTCCAGGAGAGACAATCCTACGGTGTGGGTAGAGACAGTATGTCCAGACAATTGTAGCACGGTTGTAAGGTATTCGTGTATCGCAGTATTGTCTTCGAGTAGTCCAATCCTCATGGCGTTTCTTTCCTTGTCCAGAATAGTACTGAAAATAGAACAATTTTATTATAAAGGAAGGTTGTTTCATCGTCAATAAGATACCAGAATAGGAAGCACTTCTTACCCATTTAGGGTATGCAAATAGATGTTGAGAGGAGATACCCCTTGCTTATGCTATACTGTGATCATGTTGAGCCTTGATTTTATTCGCCAAAATCCCCAGGTTGTTCAAGAGGGATTATCTCGACGTCGCGATCCTCAAAGCATCGATGAACTATTGCGCATGGCTGAACAGAAGCGCGGCCTCGTCACACGTTGCGATGGGCTCTACACCGCCTTGAAACCATTGAAAGAGATGCGGGTAGCTCCCATCGAACGACGCGCTGAACTGAGCAGGCAGATCAAAGCCATTACGCAGGATATACGTCAGCTTGAGCTACAAATTATCGATATCGATACGCGTCTTCAACCACTACTACTCAGCTTGCCAAATATTCCTCACTCGAGCGTAAAGGAGGGTGACGGCAAATCTGCGACCGGAGATTATGAAGTAAGGCGCTGGGGAGAACCTGTTTCCCTGGAATTCGAAGCAAAAGCACATTGGGAATTGGGCGAACGACTGGGCATTATTGATTTTGAGGCTGGGACAAAGATCTCTGGCAGCCGTTTCATCACCTTGAAAGGAGCGGGGGCGCGCCTTGAACGTGTTCTGATCTCGTTTATGCTCGATATGCATACACGCGAAAATAGATACACCGAAATCCTGCCACCGTTCCTCGTTAAGCGTTCAGCGATGATCGGAGCAGGTCAATTGCCAAAATTTGAGGACCAGGCATATGCATGTACCGAAGATGAACTGTACCTCAATCCTACTGCTGAGGTTCCGCTGGTGGCAGTACATAGTGACTCGATTTTGTCCACAGGCATACTCCCTATTCGCTATGTAGCCTGGACTACTGCCTTTCGGCGGGAGGCAGGTTCAGCCTCCCGGCAGACACGCGGATTGCTGCGATTGCACCAGTTCAATAAAGTTGAACTTTTTCAAATTGTCGCGCCCCAGGATTCATATACTGTTTTGGACCAGATGCTGGGACATGCAGAAGCTGTCCTACGCGATTTGGAGCTATCCTATCGTGTGGTAACACTTGGTGCTCCCAATCTACCTTTCGCCGCCGCGAAGACGTTTGACCTGGAGGTCTGGATGCCGGGTCTGGGCCGTTATGTAGAAATCTCCTCGGTAAGCAATTGCGAAGCCTTCCAGGCACGTCGCGCCAATATCAAATATCGTCCAACCAGCGGTGGCCATGTCGAGTTCGTACACACGTTGAATGGGTCAGGCCTGGCTGTTGGGCGGACGATGGCTGCCATTTTAGAGACGTATCAACAAGCAGATGGTACGGTCATTATCCCAAAAGTCCTACGCCCCTACATGGGAGTATCGGCTCTCTCTTTCTAGCTTGAAAAAGCTCCGAAAGGTGGCTTGAAAGAAGGCTATTGCCAGGAATAAGCCTTATTAAGGGGATATTTTCATGGAACCTTCCATTTTGGACAAGTCTTGTGGTAAACTAATGCACGGAGGGATGGCAGAGTGGTCTATTGCGGCTGTCTTGAAAACAGCTGGGTTAACAGCCCCAGGGGTTCGAATCCCTTTCCCTCCGCTGAAAAAGGCATTGAAGCCTTTTTAATTAATGATGAGTATGCTCTAGAAAAATGTAGAGCGTACTCATCATAAAGGCCCTCGCATAAACAGTTATGTTGACAGTGTCCGTCAACTTCGTGAAGTTTCGTAAAGAGACTTGGTAAATTAAGTCGACGTATATTTGTAGTGCAACATTTCGTAGTGGACTCTGAACCGGTTGTGCCATTCCGAAGAGGTGGGGGACGGGGTGTACACTGGTATTAAGAGTCGTTTTTGGACGGGTGGTGAATTATTGTGTCACAAATAGGACAGTTAGAGCAACTCAACCTGCCGTTGGTCTTACAAGGAATTGAGACTTATGCGAAAACTGGGTTGCTCTTGGTTAAACATGAAGGACAGTGGGTAGAACTTTATTTTAGAGTTGGCCGTTTGATGTGTATTGGTCCGGTACGACCAAATTCGACGCTTGGCGATCGCCTTCTACAAGCGGGTGTTATTTCGGCAACGGCTTTGCAAGATACACTCGCAGCGGTGGGTGGTGTTCAACCGGGTGAGACGCGCATAGCTCTAATGCTCATGGACCTGGGGCATATTAGCCACGAGGGTTTACGTGCCTGGGCAACAGAAGAAGCACGTGGAGTAATAAAGGTACTTCTCACATGGCAAAGCGGCGAAATCTATTTTGAGGATGGAACACAACCTCCTGCAGATCGTCTCCTCGTTGCTCTTTCTCCTGCTACATTGTTACCTCCCACGCCAACAGTAGCAGCGCCGGCACAACGTCAGCAAGACGAATGGAGCGAAGCTCCACTACAAAACACACACGCAAAGCCTGAAGAGAAGGTCCTGGTTCAGCCCGCTCCGCTGCTCAATGCCGCCCAGCTTGTTACTGAACCACCGCCAATTGTCACCTCGTCCTCCTCACCTGCGCCATCCTTTTCCACTGTGAATATGTTCAACGATGCTGATGCACACGCTTTACCACCGCTCTCACCTCCTGTGCGTGTCAGTCAACCCCTTCCTCCGATGCGCATCGATACCTCCTTTATGAGACCTGAAATGGTATTGATACCGCTGGATCTTTCAGCTTTGCGTGAGCGAAACCCGCAGTTGCAGATTACGCCTGAGCAATGGCGTGTATTGACGCGCGTTGATGGCCGCACTACGTTGCAGGCAGCTTGTCAGGAATTGGGTGTGCCAGCTGACCTTCTATGCCAGGTAGCTGGTGAACTGATAGCCCTTGGACTGGTGCGTGTCATGATACCCCCGTCTCCTGTAAACAAGTTTACATCGCATCTCATGGCGCCTGTTCCAAATAATGGCTATCCTTCTCAAGGGTATGTACCACAAACTCAACAGCCCTGGATTACCGGTACTTCCACGACTGATTCCTTGCCACCATCCTTTGGCTCGTCTGTCCCTTTTGAGACGATGTCACAATGGGGCAATGGCGGCAATGGCGCAACATTTGTTCCTGGTCGTGGTTGGGTTGCCAATCCACAGCCAATGCAGCCTCTCCAACCGGCTGTTCCTCTGTATACAGCCAATGGCGCCTATACTCAGGTAGGTAGTGGGCGTTAGTCGCGCCTGCAAGGTTACAAAAAAGGGCGTCCAGAAATGCTTTCTGGATGCCTTCCTTTTCCAACTACTCTTCTGGCCAATCCAGCATCATCGCTTTAGCTGTATCTCCGGGATGAACTTCTATCCCACCTTCAGGCACAATGACCAGGGCGTTGGCATTCAATAGAGATGTCATGATATTCGAACCTTGATTGCCGGTAGTATGAGCTACAAAGTGGCCATCGCGCCATTCCACGTGTGCTCGCACATAGTGGCGACGCATTGCGCGGTCACTTACACCATCTTCCACGATCACATCGACTTGTGGACGTACCAGGCGCACGTGCCCCATCATCTTGCGTATCACCGGACGGCCAAAAAGCTCGAAAGTCACTGCCGCTGAGACAGGGTTGCCAGGGAGCCCCAATAGGGGTACACCGCCAATGTGTCCAAATGCGACAGGTTTTCCTGGCCGCATATTGATGCGCCAGAAGTTGATCTGTCCCTGCTCAGCCATAATATTTTTCACCAGGTCGAAATCTCCCACTGAGACTCCACCTGAAGTAATAATAAGATCGTATCGAACGGCCTCTGTAAACTTCTCGCGCAGGCTCTCCACTGTATCATGGGCAACGCCTAAGCGATGAGGAACCGCACCCGCTTGTCGTATCGCCGCCTCGAGAAGGTAGCTATTGCTGTTGCGAATTTTCCCTGGTTTCAAAGGTTCATCTATATCTATCACTTCATCCCCTGTCCCGAGGATAGCTACGTGAGGCTGCTGAGTGACCGGGATAGTTGGCCACCCCAGGGTAGCCAGCACACCAATCTCCCATGGGCCAATCTCGCTGCCCTGCCGTAACACTGTTTGCCCTCGCCGCATATCTTCACCTGCCGGACGAATGTTGTTCCCTGGAGGTACCGCTTCTAAAATCTCCACCCATTCATTATCTGGTCCTTCAGAACGGGTCAGTTCAACCTGTATGACGCTATCAGCTCCAGGTGGTAAAGGCGCGCCTGTCATGATGCGCATGGTTGTGCCCTCTTCTACCGCGTGATCCGCCACATAGCCCGCCGCAACTCCACCGGTAATGCGCAGGCGTGAAGGTTGTCCATGTTGTGGCTGACTGTCACGGCTAAGCAGCGCAAAACCATCCATGGCCGAATTGGCGAACGGCGGTATATCCTCTTGTGCTACGATATCCTGGGCAAGTACCAGCCCACAAGCTTCTGAGAGTGGTATCTGCGTGACGTTGAGGGGCGTAATTTCGGCGAGTATGCGCGCCAAGGCCTCTTCGACGCTAATCATAAATGTGTAGCCTCCCTCTTCTCCTCTGAAGAGATAGATATAAACAAGCCTGGCACACCAAAAATAAGCAGGAATGCCAGGCTTGTCTAAAAAATAAATACCTCGTACGGGAGTCGAACCCGTGATCTCCGCCTTGAAAGGGCGGCGTCCTTGGCCACTAGACGAACGAGGCTTGCAGATCACAGCCTGGATTGTACCTTAATGTTGGTACTTTGTCAAGAAAAAATTGAGCCAGGATACGATGCTGTCATTCGCTGGCCAGTTACTCATCTTCATCTTCATCTTCACTTGGTTGCTGTAATGGTTTCATTGCCTCCGGTGTGCTCCCCTGGGGCGGGTGTATCCACGCCTTGACCCTCAAGTAGAGGACCATGATCCCCCCAAACCAGAGCCCCCCATACAGGTAGCCTGCCATTACATCACTGGGCCAGTGGGCACCGAGATAGACGCGCGAAGGTCCAACACTGATAATCAATGCGCTGCAGATGGCGATCAGGATGTTTCTCAGTCTCCCGGAATGCCAGTTGGTTGCCAACAGATAGGTCAACAGGCCGAATAAGTTGGTATAGTGCATGACATGGCCACTGGGAAAACTCGGCTCGTTGATCACGCGCACAACTGTCACCAGTTCATTGGTGGGTCGTGGGCGTTTGATGAGACGCTTTACCAGCGCATTGAGGAGATGGGAAGAGCTGGTCAACAGAATAAAAAGAGCCTCTAAACGGAAGCGAAGTGCCCAGAATATAGCGGCAAAACTGATGGTAAGAGGAACGGACAGCTTGGGGAATCCTATCTCTGAAATACCAACCATAAATCTGCGTATCAACGGATTTTTGCGCTTTTGTAGTATCTTCGTGATCGCCATATCACCGGGGAAAAATTGTGTGCGTTGTGCAATCCACGAAAGCATTACTGCGCCTGATAGGAGCCAGAGATAGAATGCCAGGAACATAGTGCCGCGCGAAACCGCTTTTCGGCCGGAAAACGAGGTTTGCGCCGCGATACGTTGTGCCTCCGACATCACAGGTTTGACATTCTGTTCCACTGTGGCTGCAAGCTGTGGTAGCCCCTGATTATTCATTGATGAAATATCACTGTTATCATCTTGTCGGGTTGGTTTTGCAGGCATAGAGCACACCTTTCTTGTAACTGCTACTGATTCTGCCTACTCGCTAGTAGACTGCTTTCTTGTTCGCTAGGAGACGTGGTTTCCTCTCGAAGGCCAGGGGCGCTGATTGTAGGAACGCGTACGCGCAAAGCACCAGGAGTAATAGTTACAGTTGCTGGTGTATGACCATGGGATTGCCCATCCGCCTGAACCTCTACGGGATGATCAGCGATAATGCGCAGAGACTTCACACGTCGGTGCGAAATCTTTGGCTGGAATACGCGACGTCCCTGGCTGATGGAGATAGCATGCTGGATGTATTCGAGTTTACTGAATTGTTTGAAAACGAAGACATCTAACAGTCCATCATCCATGACAATATCAGGAGCAATTTGAAAATGCGGGCCATAGAATGGTGCATTACAGATCGTTACCTGGATCGCTTCATAAGGGCGATGTTTTTTATCGTCAAAAGAAATTCTGAGTTTCGTGCGTTGGAAACTGAAGAGCTTGAACAGCCCCGTGATTACACCTCGCACTGTTGAAATGAAGCCAGGGCTCTTTATCTCCTCTGCTGCTGGAAAGAGAGCCGCTTCAAGCCCTATTCCAGCAACTTCGGTGAAGGCTTTACCATTAATGTTTCCAACGTCAATGGCTCGTGTTTCTCCTTTAGCGATGATTGCACATGCGGCCTCGATCGGCAAAGGGATACCCAGGCTATGGGCAAGATTGTTCATTGTCCCCATTGGGATAATACCAAGTGTACTCTCGCGCTCGATCAAGCCAGCTGCCACTGTGTGAATGGTCCCGTCACCACCGGCAGCAATAACCAGTTCTGCCCCTTCATCCGCAGCCTTTTTCGCCAGTCCCTCACCGACCTCTTCTAGAGTGGTATACCACACGTCTGGCTCGATGCCATAGGCGCGCAATCCTCTCAAAATTGCTTCCTCGTTCGATTCCCCTGTTCCTTGTGTCTCCGCTATTGGTGAGTTACCTGCGACAGGATTCAGTATCAGTATTGTCCGCATGTTTGTAATATCCTTATCAGTATTGTCCGCATGTTTGTGATATCCTTTGATAAAGGGAATAGATTTCAACGCGTGGTTCACTAGAAACACGATAAGCGCGAGCGAAAGGGATACACACCAATGACGACTATCGCCGATCTATCCAGGCTGATACCCGATACCAGCGGAATAAACTTCTATACAGCTGATCTTGACTTATCGTATCACATGCGCCAGTCCCTCTCAACAGAGGATTTTGAACGGGCACAGGGGATTCTCAGCAGGATGGGCGAGGTCGCGTCGCAGAGGATGGACGAACTTGCACAGGTCGCTGACCGTCAGGGACCCGTGCTGATCCAATATGATAAACGCGGGCAGCGCGTCGATGAGGTAGTGTTTCATCCTGCCTATCACGAACTGGAACGTATCGCCTACCAAGATTTTGCTATTGCCGCCTGCACGCACCGCGAAGGTGCCCTGGGTTGGCCAGGTAAAGTACCGCAGCAGGTCAAATTTGCCCTGGGTTACCTCGGCATGCAGGCCGAAGCCGGCGTATTCTGCCCCGTTTCTATGACCGATGCCCTTGCTCGTGTCCTCGATCGCTACGCCAGCAAGCCCCTCAAACAACGCTTTCTGCCTGCCCTGACTGCTCTAAAGATGGACGAACTGAAGCAGGGAGCAATGTTTCTTACCGAGAAGCAGGGCGGCTCAGATGTGGGTTTGACGGCTACAATAGCCAGGCCTCGACCAGGTGAGAACTTAGCAGACAATACATTGCAACCACAATGGGAGCTCTGGGGTGATAAGTGGTTCTGCTCCAATGTCTCAGCCGACCTCATCCTCACATTGGCGCGGCCAGAAGGTGCTCTCGCCGGTACTCGCGGCCTCGGCCTGTTCCTTGTTCCCAACATGCTCGATGATGGCACACGCAATGCCTACACCATCAACCGCCTCAAAGACAAGCTGGGGACGCGCTCGCTGGCGACGGGAGAAGTGACGCTGCATGGCGCTCAGGCGTACCTGGTGGGTAACCTGGAGCGCGGCTTTGTCCAGATGACTCAGATGATCAATCTCACTCGTATATGGGCTGCTTTTGGTTCGCTGGCAGCAATGCGCCGCAGTTTTCTCGAAGCATTAGCCTATACACGTGAACGGGTCGCCTTTGGTCGCCCGTTGGCAGAACATCCATTGATGCGCCGCCAGCTGGTAGATTTGCTCATCGAGGTTGAGGGCTGTGCTGCCCTGGCCTTTGAGACTGTGGCTGTATTGGAACGTGTAGATCGCCACGGTGTAGAGGAGGATCGCCGCCTCTTGCGCATTCTCACGTCGCTCTGTAAATACTACATACCAAAGCGTGGCGAGTATGTGACCATTGAAGCCCTGGAGATGCTTGGTGGGAATGGCTATATCGAAGAATGGGCGAATCCTCGTTTGCTGCGTGATGCTATCGTCAATGTCGTATGGGAAGGTTCCAGCAACGTCATTGTGCTGGATGTGGCTCGCGCTATCGCCAGGGAAGGCGTTGACGCCGCCCTTTTCGCGATGCTGAAGAACCGCTTGCAAGCTCTACAGCACGCTATCGTCGCTCCTGTCGCCCGGGAAGTGCTAACGCAAATCCACCAGGTCTCAGAACGCGTGCGCTCGCTCCCGACACTTGACCCAGACAGCGCTCAACTGCCACTGCGCGGTCTTGTAGAGCGTATGGCCCAATTAACTATCATCACACTCCTGCTCGAACAAGCCGAGTTTGAGTTATTGCGCGGTCCCCATGGCACCGGTAAGCGCAAGTGGCTCGTCGCGCTTTTGTATCTACACCGGCATGTACTGGTTCATCCCGATGGCTGGGCTGCCGATAATGATCCTACGGTGCTCAATCACTTTGATGCACTGGTCAACTGGGAGGCAATTCCGCTACAATAGTTGGCAATACCTGTTACTTGCTTTTATAGCCAGAAAAATCACTGGTGACTTTTCTGGCCTCTATTGAGAGAATGGTGCTTCGCGTGCGCATAACGCTAGCGCATCTGATTCATCAACTGCTCCTGCGTAGGGACAGGAATACGGGCATTCTGGCTCATTTGAGCGAGCAACAACGCCTCAGAAGAACCTGGAAGAGGATGGGCCTCAAAGTCTGCCGCGGTAGTACTATCACGCCCGGTTGAGACACCGACCATGCGGAAGACCGGCGTGAGTGAAAGAGACAGGAGCAAATTGACCACCAGAGCAGAGATAGCAGCGTGAATCGGGATAGTCACACCACCAAAGGAAAGCGGATACACGGCTGACTGAAAGCCGAGAGCAATCACCATCCAGGTACCGGAGATGAGACCTCCCAGGAGACCGACCAGTAAAGCCCTGCGATGGAACCAGCTAGTGTACAGGCCAAGGAACACCGCTGGGAGGGTCTGGAGAATCCAGATATTGCTGAGAAGTTGCAGGTTAATCGCGAAGGTTGTGGGCACTAACAGGATGAATGCCAGCGCACCTACTTTCACCACCAGCGAGGCCGTTCGAGCAGTAGTCGATTCCTCGCGTTCAGAACAGGTTGGGCGGAAGTATTCCCGGTAAATATTGCGGGTAAACAGGTTGGCGGCAGCAATAGACATGATCGCGGCCGGCGCCAATGCGCCAATCGCTATTGCCGCGAAGGCGAAGCCTGCGAACCAGCCGGGAAACATCATCGCGAAAAGTGCGGGTAAGGCGTTGTTGGATTTGTAAATGGGCGAGGGCCCGACGCCAGCCGCGATTGCCACATAACCGAGCAGGCCAATCAGGCCAAGCAATAGACTATAGATAGGAAGCAGCGCGGCATTGCGCCTGACCACTTTACGGCTATTCGTACTGAGGACACCAGTCAGAACGTGCGGATAGAGAAAGAGAGACAGCGCGGACCCTAATGCCAGCGAAACATAGGCACTATATTGCGAGGAGGGCAAGACATCATGAAAGGTCTTCGGATTATGCAGGGCTTTCTCATGCACAACCTTGAAGATATTGCCAAAGCCACCCAGTTTGACCGGGATATAGATGATTGCCACCAGGACCACCAACCAGATACAGACATCTTTCACTATGGCAACCAATGCCGGGGCGCGCAGCCCACTCGTATAGGTGTAGAGAGCCAGGATAGCAAAAGCCACAATCAACGAGATATCAATGGGGATCCCCATCTGCGCGATGGTGACCTCGATCCCATACATTTGCAGGGCGATATAAGGCATGGTTGCCAGGATACCGGTCACAGCTACGAGCAATGCCAGGCCACTGCTATCGAAGCGATCTCGCACAAAATCGGCAGGTGTAACATACCCCCGATGCCTGGCAACCGTCCAGAACTTGGGTAATACGATAAACATGATCGGATAGGCGAGAATCACGTACGGAACTGAAAAGAAACCCAGCGCACCAGATGCAAATATCAGTCCTGGAACAGCGATAAACGAATACGCTGTGTAGATATCTCCGCCGAGCAAAAACCATGAAACTATAGTGCCGAAGCGCCGCCCGGCGAGTCCCCATTCCTGTAAGCGATTCAGATCTCCCGGACGCCAGCGCGCAGCCCAGAACGCTAGAATGGTGACAGATGCAAATACGACCGCAAAGACACTGAGCATCTCCCAATTAACCATTGACTTCCCCTCTCTATATCTATGTCTTCCCCTGTTCACGTAAATACAAAGTAACCCATTGTGTGTACGGCACCTGGCAGGGGAGATGCGGTACCATACATTGCACACGCCTGTGATCCTTACCGGATCTCATCAGTCAGGCACGAGCGATCGCAATACCGAGCCGTTGAGCGGTGGGTGGATCGATCAAGCTATTATGCAGCGCGTTGATATCTACATCCGCAAATTC
>CATPCK010000063.1 GCA_955652655.1 uncultured Ktedonobacteraceae bacterium
ATGCACAAACGATTGAATTCTCAATAGTAAAGAGTGATTCCGACCATGGCACATTTCGAAGCCCTGGCCGGAGTCAGCCTTTTTTCTTGTTGAGATACTGCCCTCTTCTACCCACCTAGATAGGCCTGGCGTACAAGGTCATTTGTCAAAAGGTTAGATGCTGTATCGCTCAGCACAATTTTACCGGTCTGCAGGACGTAACCACGATCTGCCAGGCTTAACGCCATTGAAGCATTCTGCTCAACAAGGAAAATCGTCACGCCTTCATCTCGAATACGCAGAACGGTATTGAATACTGTTTCAACAAGTATGGGCGAGAGTCCCATTGATGGCTCATCCATACACATCATTTTGGGACGAGACATCATCGCGCGTCCCATTGCTAGCATCTGCTGCTCACCACCGGACATGGTGCCTGCAACCTGCTTTAAGCGCTCTTTGATACGTGGGAAAATCTCACATACGTGATCGATGTCTTCCTTGATCTCTACTCGATTCCTGCGGATAAATGCTCCCATTTCCAGATTTTCCAGTACCGTCATACGTGGAAAAATGCGGCGTGCTTCAGGTACGAGAGCCATACCAGAGGTTACGATATCGCCGGGCAACTTACGATCAATACGGACACCCTCGAATTCTATCGTGCCACGCGTTGGATGTATCAGGCCAAAGATAGTTTTCATCGTAGTTGTTTTGCCAGCCGCGTTTGCTCCCAAAAGGCAGACAATCTCGCCCCTGTTCACTTCGAGCGAAACCTTATTCAGGACCTGGCTAGGTCCATAGAACGTGTCTACATCGGTAAGCTGTAACATCGTAGACTTCGTGGCCCCTGCTACATTTCCACCAGAGGCAGAGGGAAAAATATCTGCACTTGTCATTCCGCGCTTTTCCTCCCGCGCCGCAATCCCCGGGCTTTCGCCAGGTGGTCTCCGACAAACTTACTCAGAAGAGCATCACTCAACACTCTCTTGACTCTCTTGCCCCACTTTTTTAGGTTTACCAAGGTAGGCAGCAATGACTTTTTCATCATGGCGCACTTGCTCAGGTAAGCCTTCTGCAATTTTCCGCCCGTAATCGAGCACAGAGATGCGATTCGAAATTCCCATCGTCACTGCCAGTTTATGCTCGATCAACAGAATAGTCAGGTTCAACTCATCGCGCAGTCGCCGCACATACTTCACTGCTTCCAGTGTTTCTGCCTCGTTCATACCTGCGGTTGGTTCGTCCAGCAAGAGTAACTTGGGATTGGCTGCCAGCGCTCGCGCAATTTCGACTCGCCTCCGGTAAGCATAAGAGAGGTTAATCACATATTCTTCTTGCCTGTCTACCAACTCAGGGCCAAAGAAACTCAGAAGATCAACAGCGCGTTGGCGTGCTTCAGCTTCTTCACGCACAACGCCAGGAGGGCGAATGACCGAACCTAGAATATTCGCCTTGAGCTGCGTGTGTTGCCCAACAAGTACGTTCTCTAAGACCGTCATATTATTGAAGAGGCGGATGTTCTGAAAAGTGCGGGCAATCCCACGCCTGAGAACCTTATCAGGGCTCAGGCCATTTATTGACCGGCTAGCAAGAAGGACATCACCCGAAGACGTGCGATAGATGCCGGTAATCAAGTTAAAAACGGTTGTCTTGCCAGCACCATTTGGGCCAATTACGCTCACAATCTCTTGTGGCCAGACCTCTAGATCGAGGTCCTGCACTGCTGCAAGACCACCAAAGTGCTTGGAGACCCTGGTTAGCTTCAGCAGAGGCTCACCGTCAAGTTTAACTGCCTGTTCAACGCCCATTGCAGACTCCTGCTCGCTACTACTCAACGCGCACCTCCGATTCGAAGCCAGGCGCTCCCGGCACCACATCCATCGAACCTACCTCCACCCCCTCATCGGTCGAGTGATGCAACTCACGCCGTCTACGCGCACTGGGAATGAGCCCTTCGGGCCGGTAAATCATAATTACGACCAGAACGATCCCAAAGACCAGGTTACGAATATTGCCAAAGGTGAAACCTTGAACGCCATGGGTAACAATAAAGTTTTTCACCGCGAATAACAGGTTGTTTGGATCGGCGGCCAACGTATCGAGTTGCGCCAAAAGAAACTCGTTGATAGAGTAGACAACGATGGCCCCGACGATCACGCCAGGGATACTACCTATACCACCGATGACCACCATGGCAAGGTAGATCACGGAATCGCCAAAACCAAAGTTATCCGGAGAAACCTGGCCGAGCTTTGCAGCATGAAAGGCTCCCGCGATTCCAGCGAAGAACGCGCCTGTGCCAAAGGCAAATAGCTTGGTAGCGACGAGGTTGACGCCAGAAGAAGCAGCTGCAATTTCATCTTCGCGGATAGCAATCCAGGCACGACCTAAACGGGAATCGCGCAGGCGTACATTCACAAAAATCGACAGTGCAATCAGTGCTAAAATTAAATAGTAGTAAGGGGCCGGGGTAATGATAGACCAATCGACGCCCGGAAACGACGGTGAGTTGACACCGACAATGCCATTGGTCCCGTTGGTATATTGATCCAATTCCAAAAAGACAATCGGCACAATCTCACCAAAACCAAGCGTCACAATTGCCAGGTAATCCCCACGTAGTCGTAGCGTCGGCGCGCCAAGCAGCACGCCCCAAAATGCCGCTCCTAGTGCGGCTACAATCAACATCGGCCAGAAGAGCCCTGACAACAGATGCGCGTTTATGGCTGTAATGTTCAATACATTGGTCAACTGCGTTGATCCGATTATTCCCCAGGTATATGCTCCAATGGCAAAGAAAGCTACATACCCCAGATCAAGTAGTCCCGCAAAACCGACCACAATGTTCAGGCCAAGCGCCAGGATCACATAATAGCCTGCATCGCCGTAACCGGCTAACCGACCATTGGTACCAGAGCCAAACAGGAAAGGATCAATAACGGGGTAAAACAGGAGGAAAGCAACGATGAGGATGATATAGAAACGCTGAGCGCCGGTGCTTCGCAGCGGCAGATCGTTAGGCACCAGGTCCTTTGCCTCTTCACGAACACGCGTAGTTGACAGCGTCTCCAGTTGGCGTTTGCTCACGCGTGTACTACCTGCATCTGCGCTATTTTCGCCATTGCCATTGCTCTTGGCAGCAATGGTTCGACGCAGGGCAATCGTTGCAGCGAGCTGTCCAAGAAAATAGCCGGCAACAGGTAAGACGAGTGTACGTACAGCCACCCAGACAAGGAGTACTGAATCCAACTGGTTAGTGAAGAAAAAGATCAGGTCAACAATCAGCCAGACAGCTGCCAGCACAACACTAAACCAGAAACTCCCTATGATCGCACGCCTCTTTAAATCAGCCAGTTGCTCAACGTCGAGGGCTTTCAGATTCAGCAACGGTGTGGGAGGTGTATAATTGAGCGCTCTGTACAGACGACGGCGCGCAAAGAAATACACCGGCCAGATAACCGCGCACAAAGCAAGGCCAATAATGAGACCCAGGCCCTGCACTAGAAAGAGGGGTACCAACACAAAGACTGCTATATCGATCCACAGTTCGAACATACCTCGTAGACCGCTATCAGCGGCCACTAGATATCCTGCGAGTGCAATCACTGTAGCATAGAAGATGACAATAAAAATAGCCAACTGGACGAGGAGGGGAATATTGGAGACGGCCCCTTGTCCAAGCAATCCAAGCAGCGCGTTATTGATGATCGCTTCACCACTCCAGACGAAAGTAAAGACAGCTATAGGCACCAGTAGCCCGACGATCCATTTGATCAATAGCGCACGAGTATTGCGCGCCGGAACAAGCGTATTAGCTATAGCCACGTTCGCATCACCTCGCTTCTGACAGCATACATTTCCAAAACCGAAGCAAACTGGTGTCCATCAGACTTTCTCAGGCGTCTGCTGGCCAAGGAGACCAGAAGGCCGGAAGACCAATATCAGGATGAGAATAAGGAATATGAGGGCCTCGTGCCATGCTGCACCCCCATGTGGAAGACCAAATCCCCCGTTAGTAGAGTCAGGTATGAGAGTGGCCAGCGCTTCGACCAGGCCTATCAGCACACCCCCGAGCATAGCGCCGACGAGGTTGCCGATGCCTCCAAGCACAGCTGCAGTAAACGCAAACAAACCCAATTGAAAGCCAAGCGTGAACTGTGTACTCCCGTACTTTAAACCCCAAATGAGGGCGGCCGCCCCTGCAAGCGCCGCGCCAATAAAGAACGTGATGGCAATAATGCGGTTAACATTTACACCCATGAGCGCAGCAGCCTCACGGTCTTGCGCAACAGCACGCATAGCTCGTCCAATACGTGTGCTGCTAACCAGCCACTGGAGAGCAACCATCAACACAAGAGCGACCACAATCACCAGTATATCGACGCTACTGAAGCTCACAGGCCCTAAATTGTACGTAACATTTGGGAAAATTTGTGGAAACGGGACAATCGTAATGCCTTTCCAGAGTTTCCCAATATCCTCCAGAATGAACGAGACACCAATAGCTGAAATCAATGGGGCGAGGCGGGGAGCATTCCTAAGAGGGCGGTAGGCGACACGCTCAATTACCACCCCAAGCACAGCGCACAACAACATCGAGCCAACTAAGGTAAGAAGTAAAATACCCACCATACTGAACCCGGTAGGGGCCGTCGATGAGTTAGTAATACCAAACGCGCCGAAAATAGAAATGCAGATGAGGGTGCCAATCATGAAGATGTCGCCGTGGGCAAAATTAATCAGTTCAATGATGCCATAGACCATCGTGTACCCAAGCGCAATAAGCGCATAGATTGCCCCGGTGGTGAGCCCGACGACCAATAGCTGGATAAGCAGTGTTAGACTCATAACGTGTGCAGATTCCCACCTTCCTGTACATTATACAAAACATATACAACACCAGGAGATTAGGTAGCAAGTAGGGGAGTAGTCTTACAGATTATTATCAGCCGACTACTCCCCAACCTTTCTCTAAGCCAGACAGCGCTACGAACTATCTAGCCAGCATACGCAGTACGATAACGTAACCAGAGACAACTACTGTACATTCACCTGAGCCTCGAAAAGCCAGTCTGGCTTGCTCTGGGTATTCAGGCCCATCTTATAGACCGAGATGACCTTCAGATTGGTATCACCGTTCGCATCAAAGCTTTGATGCCCGGTGATGCCATCATATTGAATACCCTGGATGGCGGCAATGACCGCCGTGCGGAACGCCTTGGCGCCAGCTGCATCACTGGAGTCGGTGGGAGTATGCGCCCCATTTGCCAGAGCGGTCTTGACTGCCTGGATCAGGATGTTCGCGCAGTCATAGGAAGCAGCACTGTAGACGTTGATGGGGTCGGTAAAGGCTGCTTTATACTGCTGGACAAACGTCTGGGCATTGGGGTTCTTGGACGTATCTACCACAGCAACCGTTCCATAGACCGGGCCGCCCCCTGTCGGTTGGATGGTCGAGGCAAAAGAGGGCGTCACGATGCCATCGCCACCAGCGTAAGGAAGACTTGCCAGTGCAGGCACTTGCCTCATCTGCTGGCGAACCAGCGTACCGCCTGTGGAGTCAACGCCGCCAAAGTAGATCGCATCGGGATGCGTTGAGGCAACCTGGGTGAGCAGCGACACAAAGGAGGTTGTCGTACCTGGCTCGCTACTATGACCGAGCACCGTCCCACCAAGTTTCTTCCACTCGCCGGCGAAGGTGTTGGCGATACCAATACCGTAGGTCTCGGCATCGTCGATGACATAGACCTTTCTTGCACCCTGCTTATAAAGGTAGTCAGCTCCCGCTGGCCCCTGATGGTCGTCCGTCGTCGCAACGCGGAAGTAGCTGACCTTATTGGTGGGGCGCAGGGTCGGTAGCAAATTGTTCTTCCCGCTGCAGCCAGATGCATCCGTATCTTTAGTCAGGCAGGGATTGGTGTTGGCAGGGCTAAGCTGAGCGATGGGAGCCTGGTTCGTAATCGGCATCTCTGCCTTCGCCACACTACTGTTAAACGGTCCGACAATGCCTGCCACCAGGGCATCGGACACAAGTGACGTGACATTCGCTGCTCCAACAGTCGGGTCGTGCGTGCCACTCGGGCCTACATCATCTTTCGGGACAAATTGCAGGGTAATACCAGGGATTGTGTGATTGGCATTGGCCTGATTCACAGCCAGGTGTGCTCCATCCTCGGCCGGCTTTCCACTACTCTCGTCCTTGCCAGATACCGGTAGTTCGGTAGCAATCTTGATGGTCTTCGAACCGGTCGGGGTAGAAGAACTCCCGGAACTCGTTGTGCCTGAACCACAGGCTACGAGAATTGCCAGTAACATGGGAATGCCCATTGTTAAGGCTAAAATACGTGACCAACTTCTCTTCATGATGAGGTCAGCCTCCTTCAACATTATCAAATATAAATCACTAACATCGACAGAGGGGCCCGATCGGTAAGCGCAGTCACTAAAGACTAACATCCCCTCTTTTGATAAGTACGTCAAATATTTCGCAAATCTCACCGATTCATGATGAAATTGCTCAGGTCTGCCTATGGCGGTTAACTAACTCTCTCCATCCTATTTCTAGACTCTTTACACGATAAGTTAACCATCAAGTACGTGCGTGATCAACAGGGCGCTTGATGAACTGATTATACTGATCATTAATAGCTATGTCAATAGAAAGCGATCTTTCTGTCC
>CATPCK010000064.1 GCA_955652655.1 uncultured Ktedonobacteraceae bacterium
CATCGCAAGCACAGATGGTAATATGTACGCGCGGAAAGAAAATACTGGCGCGCTGGGCTGGCATATCCCCCTGGGGGATTATTTGACTGATGCAACGCCAGCACTAGAGGGGCGGGTGATTTTTGTGTCCGTACATAGCAGCGCGTTAGAGGCTCTTAATGCTTATACTGGGCAGGTTTACTGGACGTTTGAAACACATGAGAAGATACAAGCCCCTCCAATTGTCGTGGGCAACCGTGTACTGCTTGCATCGCGTACTACTCTGTGGACGCTTGAAGCAACGAATGGGCAACTTTCATGGAAATTTCACCGCGGTGTGAGTGCGTGGCCATCCAGCGGGTCACCAACTTTGCTAGGAGACACGGTTTATATTGGCCTGGGAACGGGGACACAAGTCTGGGCGCTAAACCTGGCGGACGGCCATATCCGCTGGTCCTTTGATACCAATGATCGAATTACCAGTACAGCGCTGGCGGAAACTGATACCGTCTATGTCGCGACGTGGCACGGCACTATTTTTGCTCTCAATCGTGCCAATGGCCGACTGCGCTGGTCCTACGCGCTCAATACAGTGCGCAGCCAATCGGTGGTAGATGGAGTGGGTGGTAGTATGGCGTTGGGCGATGGACGGCTCTATGTCGGGGACTATCGCGGCTCGGTTCTGTGTATTGACGCCATAAAAGGCCGCCTGTTGTGGCGGTATGCGACGGGTGCGCAGGTACTCGCGACGCCGATTGTAGCTGCTGGTTTCGTCTATGTCGGTTCGGGAGACGGCAATTTTTATGCCCTTAATACCCAAAGTGGACGCCCTGCCTGGCGATATGCAACGGGGGAAGTGAGGAGTTCTGCGGCATTGGCGTATGGTCATATCTATGTTGGAAGCCTGGATGGGATGATGTATGCGTTCGCTTGAGAAATTAAGAGTCATATCGCTTGTCCTATTATTGGTCATGCTTTCTGCTTGTAGTACGGGACAGTTTAGCCAGCCTGTTGTTGTCCATACAACGCCGGCACCTGTTTTAGCGGGTGGAGAACCTGTGCTGGCGCACTCGCAAATCCATTTTCATGACGCTCCAGTACCCACGCCGGCTGATCTGCGTTTCGATAGCCGAGACTGGACACTAGCAGGGCATGATAGTGCCGGGACACGAACTGTGACACTGCCGCCGTGTTGTCATGTCCAGGTTGCGGCTCCCCTCTGGTTTCGTTCCCTTGGTACTCCTTTGCTTGGCGCGCCGGCTGTCGCTAACGAGCATATCTACCTGCTTGCCTCGGATGGGTATCTGCATGTGTTGAACGCGCAGGATGGAAGTGAGCAATGGCGCTTAGCTGTGGGTGGCGAACTGACGTCAAGTGGTCTGGCACTGGCACATGGGCTGGCTTATTTCGCCGTTGCCGGACACTATATTGCTGCCGTGGATGCCAGCAATGGGCATGAGCGCTGGCGCTTTGATACTGTGGGAGCTGTACGAGCTACTCCCCTGGCTGTCGGGCGTGTGCTGCTGATAAGCAGTGGAGCCAATTCCCTTTACTGCTTAGATGCCCTGACCGGTGAAGAATACTGGGCGTTTCATTCCGAGGATGCACTGGCAGAGTTCTGGCCAACGCGTACGACACCCGTGATGGCAGATGACATGATCTATGTTGCGCTGGGGGCCGCGAACGAATTTAATGCGCTCAACCTGCGCACAGGTCAGAAGGTATGGGAAATGCCCTTGCATGAGCGTATGACCGGTGGACCAACGCTGGATGAAGCGCTGGGGATCGTTTATATCGTTACGTGGACCGGGCGTGTTGTGGCACTCGATAGCCATACAGGGAAGGTGCGCTGGGACTATCGGATAGCGGGTGGTTCTGAATCCTCTCCCGCTCTTTCCCGACGACTGGGAATGCTCTTTCTAGGGGGATTTGATGGCTATCTGTACGCGCTCGACGCTAAAACAGGTACGCTGAACTGGCGTATGCCGATGGGAAGCGCCATTACGAGCGCTCCAGTTGTGGTAGAAAGGGCGGAAGCAGATTGGGTTATCGTGGATACACAGAGCGGAGATTGTATGGTGCTCGACGCAAAAGATCGCAGGCAACTCTATGCCTGGAGACTGGGGGAGCTGCGAGCGGCTCCCATCGTAGCGCAGGGGGTACTTTACCAGGCGTCACTGGGAGACCAGGGACTCTTTGCTTTTGGACTATAACCTATGAATGATCGTAAGAAGAATAGCTCAAGAGGGGTTACAATGGTGAGAAGCGGGCATCGTGCCTGGGTAGCCTGGTTTTGCCTCTTGATGATTATGCTGCTTGTGGGCAGTGTAGCCTATGCTCTGTTGCAGCCTCAACATGTAGTTACTCGGCATTCCACGCGGGTAATGCAATTGTCTCCTTTCAAGCCTGTCGTGGGTGATGTCAATGATCCTGAACGGGATGACCCGGATATTACTCTCCAGCAAGCACTTGTGCCGGGATTTCAATTTCACAAAGGTGGATATACACTTAGCGGCAAGGTGATCGATGCGCAAACGAGGCAATTCGTGCCAGGGGCAGTAGTCTGGATAGACCTGCCAGTAACGACGGGGCAGCGCAGCAGTGTAGCCTTGCATACGGTGACTGACGCGAAGGGTAGCTATCAATTTACCCATCTTGCAAGGGGGAGCTATACCGTTGTCGCCAGCAGGTACTACGATACCGGAGATGGTCACTACTATGCAGAGCGCGTCTTTTCCCAGGTTGGCTTAATGAGCAATCGCCCAAGCCTGGTATTATCCCTCACGTCTATGGCTGCTCCTGGTAGGCGTTTCATTGGAACGGGACAGGCAAGAAACGTCATACTAATCGATTTACGAGGTTTCTATGCTGCCTCACTGCTAGATGATCCTATGTTATTCAACCAGACACAGAATCTGCGCGTGTTCTTGCGACATGCAAACGTGGCTCGTTCGATCTGGCAACCCTATGGGTGGAGGCCGCTTGACCAGTATGCGCTGCTTACAGGTACCTATCCCGCATGGGCGACCTATGATCCCTGGCCGCACACAGTAGCCTGGGGGTTACCAGACAATATCGATACGACATACTGGTTTACGGGGGGCCGCAGCGCTCATCTATTTGGACAGGAATCTATCTTCGACGTGGCAAAGGGTTATGGAATGCAGACAAGCGTCGTGGCGGGAGGAGATTATTTACTTAGTGATGCGACGACGCGAAACCTCGATGTATTGCAGCGCTCCAGATCTTTTGATGCAGCTCGCTGGCTATCGCAGGTGCAGGATGACGTGCTTGCTGTCTCCCAGCAGAAGAGTGGTTATCTGCTCTACGCGGAGTTAGCGCCATTGGCGGTGAATGAATGGAACTCGAGCCCCGATGCGCAGGGAGATGATTACCAGCAGGCATTACTGCAGGCTGATCAAACTTTTGGGCAGCTCATGAGCTGGTTGAGAGATAGAGGGCTGCTGCATGATACGCTGATAGCGCTTACGACAAGCCAGGCACAGGCGAATCATACAGACGCTGACAATTTCTATGGAATGGGCAGCACGGGTCAAGGCACAAGTAAACAGACACTGCTGGCGCTATCAGGACCCGGTGAGTGTGCTGCCGGTTCAGTCAATGATATCGCTCAACCTGGCTTTGTCATCGCTCCTGAAATAATGCATCTCATCGGCCTACCTGCCCCGGCTGAGAGCCGTTTCCAACGAACTACACTCTTCCAGAGAGGGAGTTGCTTATGATTGACATGTTACGGAGACAGAGGAAGCAGGGAGGAAACAGACTACACGGGCGACCACAAGGGTTCTCACCCATCTCCACACCGCTCCCGCCCTTGCAGGTAGATGGGTACTTTCCCATGAGAGGGTGGAGAACTCTCGTGATGCTCAGTGTTTCCTTATTTCTACTATTGCTGGCGGGGTGTGGTGGCCAGCAACTGGCTCAACAGCCTGATCCGCGATTAGTATTGTTTCACGTGCTTTCTTCACGCATTATTATGTTGGATACGCAGGCGGAAGTAGATGGCACAGTGCAGAATACGGGCAGAGATCGCTATCCTTTCGATGTGACACTCGGCGCCACTTTCTACAATAGCTCTGGCAACGTGATAGGTCAGGCACAAGGAACGGCGGAGGATGTGTTGCCGGGGATGACCCGTCCTTTTGTGTTGATAGGACAGGTGGATAGCGCCAGGTACAGCCGCATGGTCGTGACACCTGTGTCTCTGCGCGAGCGTATACACGAGAAAAATTTGCCCAGTCCTCCACCAGTGGTGCCATGAACGAATTTGCCAAACCAATAGTGGGCGACAACAAAGATCATTACAGGTCCAGGGTGGCTGCGGTTGCTCAAGCGATGGTGCTATTCGCACGCTGGAGTATGCGCCGCCATAGCGGTCAATTTCTGCCGATTACGGTTGCATTCTTGCTGTTTGTGGGTACGATGCAAGCTGTAGGCACGTTTCATGATATCTCCAACTCTCTCGCACAGCAAAAGATCGCACAAAACTGGCGCGGCCCATATGATTTGTTGGTACGCCCAGAGCTCGCGGTAAGTCAGCCAGAGCGGAGCGCCGATTGGATTGATCCTCAAAGTATGCTGGAGAGCTATGGTGGAATAAGCGCCCAACAGGTCGCCAGTATTTATTCACTGTCTCGCGTGACGCTGGTGGCACCCATTGTCAACACTGGCTGGCAGAGTATTGCTGTGCAATTACCGATGGAGTTACCATCCAGGGGAATATACCGTGTTGCAGCAACCTGGCAAGGACAGGAAAGCGCAGAGGGTACTATCGTGCGCTATGTCGATGTTACCGACCTTGCTCACCTCACCGCCGGAATTCCTGTGATGCGTCCTCCACTTGTATATGTGGTTGTGAAAGATGATAGAACACCAGTTGTTTACTCACTGCAGGTACAGGCCGCTCAGGAGGTGATTGGCGTGCCAACTGAGCAGCGGGCGCTGCTCTCGAAGGCTCTATTAGAAGGCATTGCTCCCACTGCACCTGCTCATTTCACGTTGCACGTCGACAAACTGCTTGGTGACTTTGCCATGTTACCGGCATGCTTACAACGAGTTGATTGCTGGGCGTCGCTACCAGTTCGACAGGGAACGATAAGGTACCAGGCTGACAGTGTGCAACTCCTGCGCTATTCGCATACACGCTACAGTGGTTCGGCGCAACAACTTGCTGCCGGGCAGGTAACTGTTCTGTCTCTCGGTAAAGATATGCTAGGCTCACTCTACAGGACGCAGATGGCAGCACATGTAGTCTTTGGTGGGGGGAATGCTGACACAGAGGAAATACTTCCACGTCTCATACCGCTATACCAGCCGGAGCGCCTGCCTTTGCTCGCTGGTGCCGTGCGTTTCATCTCGCTTGAGCAGGCTTGTTCGCTCATTGGGAGCAACTGCTACAGCGGTGTGTATGTACGGCTACAAGGAGTTGAACAGTATAACCAGCGTAGTTTAGCGCTTTTGCAGGCCACGGCTGCCGCTATTACTGTTCATACAGGCCTGCATGTTGATATCCTCGATGGTTCGTCAGTACGTGAAGTTGCGATAGTATCTTCGTCCCCATATGCCGGCCACGTCTTGCGATTATCCTGGAAGGTCGTAGGTGTAGCTGTGCAGCTCGTACAGGGAGTTGACGTGTTGCAAGAACTATTGCTTGCGCTCTGCACTTTTGTCAGCCTCCTGGCTATCGGAGCCGCTGCTGTACTGGTTGGCAGTGGGCGTCGAAAAGAGACGCTTTTACTGCAACAGTTAGGATGGCAGAGCAATCTTTTGTTTTATCTCTTCGTTTTCGAGGCATTGCTCTTATGCTTTCCTGGATACGCGTTGGCCATCACCTGGATGATAGTAGCGACAACTTTATGGCACAGTCATCTTCCATCAGGGACGGTGGCGTTGCTACTGAGCCTGGGGGTGATCATTTATTGTTGTACGCTTGTGAGTATTGCTTGTTATAGGTCAATGGGAGCGGGGAAGCAGCGGGCATACCGTTTTTATAGGAGAAGGGGCACTCTGGTTGGTGTGCTGCAAACGTTTGCTTGTAGCATTGCAATAAGCGCGGCGGTATTTCTTATAGCCGTTGATGCTCTAGTACTGATTGGTTTTAATCATGAACTTGTAGTCACTGTGTTGGGTGAGCAGGTACGCGAGGTATTGGAGGCTCCACAAATTGTTTTATTGCTGCTCATACTGATGGAGGCGCAATTGACGGTAGGATTGTGTATGACGTTGCTGTTACAAGACAGGAGGGCAGAACTGTCGTTATTGTCGAGGGTGGGCTGGGAGCGACCAGCTGCACTCTGGCGTCTGCTGTGGGGTAGTTGGAGACCTGCGCTTTTCAGTGGTGAAGTGGGAGTATTGCTGGCTGTGGCTGCTTCAAGTATAGGTGATGTGTTGCCTGCGCCGTTTGTCGTCGGAGCCATGTTTGTAGGTGGACCACTGGTTGGCGTGATATTGGCGAGTATAGCGGCAATAGGTCCTGCCTGGCAAGAGACAAAGAGGGTTTATTGATGGAGATGATCATCTGTTCCCAGGTCTACTTCGGTTATAGCACGAGGTCGGGTGAGGTCGCTGTTTTACGTGGTGTGGATATGGTGGTGAGGCAGGGTGAACATATGGTTATCGTCGGGCCATCGGGGGTTGGAAAATCAACGCTTTTGCGACTTTGCGCCGCGCTGGACTGGCCACAACGTGGCAATGTACGTATAGGAGATTGTCTGTCCACGCGGGAATTGCGGGGGGCAGCACTGGCGCAATTCCGTAGAGAGCGAGTAGGCCTGGTATTTCAGCAGTTTTCCTTGCTGCCAACACTCACCGCTTTAGAAAATGTGATGCTACCTTTGTTACCCTATTGCGCTCGTAAGATGCTGCGGAAACGGGCCTCCTCACTGCTAGGGGAGGTTGGGCTTGTGGCAAGAGAGAATCACTACCCGGATCAATTGTCAGGCGGTGAACAGCAGCGGGTAGCCATCGCTCGCGCATTGATAGCCTCTCCTCCGCTCTTGTTGGCCGATGAACCCACAGGTAGCCTGGACTCTGTGACGGGAAAGCAGGTAATGAAACTGCTGGACACCCTTTGCCGGGAACATGGTTGCACACTTGTCGTGGTAACGCATGATACAGGGATAGCTGCAATGGCGGATAGAAGGCTACGAATGGTCGATGGGAGCCTGGAGGAAGAGGGGTAAAGGAGCAGAACGCGAAAGTCAGCGCCGTAATTCGCCCTGTAAGAGTCGTATGTAGCCGAGCAGGCAGCAGAGTAGGGATACCTGTGTAAGGTAAAAGTTTGTGCTGCCAGTGCCGATAGTAGGAATAGAGAGCAGGAGTTCAATAGCGGGCAAAAGGCCGAAAAGGAGTGTCAGACCGGGTTGTACTTTCCAGCACGAGGGGCGAGCCCACCACACGAAGAGGCTGAGGACAAGGGCTAATGCCGCTACATCGCTTTCAAACGCGTTCAGAGAGCGGCTTTCTGCGGGCGTGATGAAATAGATGAGCAGAATGGCGCAGATACTACCAATGAGAGCGAGTCTGAAGAACCAGATATCCCACTTTGTATGCAAGGTGCGCTCGATGGAGAGACAAATAGAGGTACCGAAGAGCGCGCTGGAAATGGTAGCATTTAACAGGGATGGGACAGGTGAGCCCAGATAGAGCGTAGAAATGGGTACAAAAAGAGGTAAAAAGCTATTGATACCTGTGAAAATGATCCATATAGAGCCAAAAATACCTCCCATGCGTATCCACCTGGAACGTGTAATGATAGTGGTGGCTAGCAAACAGGTAAAAAGCAGCAGTAAATGAAACAAGAGCAGCCATGGCGCTTGAATGAGATGACTCGACCATACCTGAGTCAGCAGGCTTGCGACGCTGAGTCCAATCACCAGTACCAGAGCAAAGAGTACAATGAAGCGCGGTGTCCAGATGATGGTCGCGGAAGTCGTAGACACCGCTAGTTGCCGCGTTTGATTTTCTTCTTTTTGGTCGAGGCCGGTATTCAATTCTTCAGTCTCTTTATTATTACTGGTATCGTGTTGTGTGATACCCTCCGTCATGTGATGCGCTTTCATAAACGTTTGCAGTGTTTTGCTGCTGTCTATTGTAACGCATGAGCTGTACTTTTGAGAACAATAATGATCAGATTCACCAGCGGACCGCTGAACAGAGCCATCTGATGTTTCATCGTACGTCGATATACATACGCTGCAATTGGGAGGGCGAGACACCAAACTTATAGAGTGTGCGCAGGTACCACATAAGGAGCACAGTACGAAAAAGGCCGTTCTTTTCATGTCTTCGCGCTGACGTCGTGACATAGAGCGGCAATAGGATGACCTTCCCCACCTTGCGCAAGCGCGCAATAATCTCTATATCTTCCATCAATGGCTGATCGGGATAGCCACCGATTGCATGAAAACCGCCAGCACGGATAAAGTATGTCTGATCTCCGGTAAAAATGGTGCTTATGCGTGAACGCAGGTTGGTGCAGAATGCCACCAGCCGATAGGGCCAGCGCTCGCAGTTGAAACAGAGACGAAAGGCTCCGCCAATGACTTCAGTTGATAGGAGAGCCTGCTGTATGGCGATAAAAGCTTCGTGGGGGAGGCGGGTATCGGCGTGTACGAAAAGAAGCACATCCCCTTGCGCGTTAGCTGCACCTGCGTTCATCTGGCTGGCACGACCACGCGCTGCGTGAATGACTTTTCCATAGCGTTGGGCAATGCTGATGGTGTTGTCGGTGCTGCCTCCATCGACGATGAGCAATTCGTAATCATAGTGGGCGCACTGCTTGGTGAGGTGCACGAGCAGCTTTTCCAGCACTGCTTCCTCGTTTAGCACCGGAACAATGATTGAGAAACGCATCACTTTCTCCGCATGAAGTATGTTTCTCAATTTTTAGCCTGCGGTGGCCCGTTGTTTAGAGCGACGTGTGGGTAACGGAATAAAGGCCTTTTCCTCGGCGTGTGGTTGTGCCGGGCGCATTTTGGCGTTCAGCGCGCAGAATGACATCACACCCCTGGGTGAGGCGTTGTGGAAACAGCATCGTTCTATTCTGCTCATATCGATATCACTCTCATCCATAAATGGTTTGACGAAGAGCGTGAGGGTCTTGCGGCTGGTCCAGAACGATGGGTCGGTGCCGATGTGGGGCCATAATGTCTTCATCAGCTTCAGGCTGCCACCAATGTTAGTGACAATTTGCGGCAGAATGGCTGCACGGCCGCGAGTGAGCATACGCAAGGTCATGTTTGGACGCGGTCCCATCACATCCATAAATTCTTTGAGGGTAAAGTTCGGCGCGATAGGTTTGTAGCCCTCTTGCGTGTATTTAAGCAGGGTGAAGGTATTACACAGCGGTGAACCCTCGCCAACTGGGAAGAACAGATCTTCAGAAACGCCGCTCTGTTCCTCAATGAGCTTGAGAATTTCGGGCATACGCAACTTACGTGGTAGGGAGGGCTGCTTCTTGCCATTCGTATCCTTGCCGTTGCTCCCGGTATGGCCATTGTTGACCTCGAAGCGGCCAAAGGGAGTGGCGGCCTGGAATGCGATGGCGCAGACGGTATCCGGGTGCTGCCAGGCAAAATCAATGACCTGCTGGACCTGGTCAGTGTTGAGGCCATCATAAAGGGAGACCGCCAGTGTCGAGGGAAGTTTCACACGCTCAAGCGCGGCAATAGCCTTGACGCGCACATCCCATAAATCTTCGGCTCGCAACATGATAATGTCCTCAGGGCGGGTACTATCGAATTGAAGGTAGACCGAGGTGAAGCCCCATGCGACGAGTTTTTCGGCGAAACCAGGTTCGCGTGCCAGGCGTATGCCATTGCTAACCATTTCTAATTGAGCGAAGCCCTTCCGTTTGACCATGGCGGCAATTTTATCCAGGTCCTTGCGTACGGATGGCTCTCCACCTGATATTTGCAAAGAGATACCTTTTCCCTCGACCGCAATTAACTGGTCGAGACGCGTTTCTATCTCCTCCAGCGAGTAGTCTCGCTCGGAGGGGCTGGAGTAGGCATAGCACATTGGACAGGTGAGGTTACAGCGCTCGGTTACTTCCAGGATAGCCAGGCCTGCTGGCTTGCGTAGTGGGAAGGGAGAGAGCCCCTTTGAAATGTCAGTGTCTCCTCCGTCACCATAGCGTTCGATCATAAGCTTTTCAACTTCGAATGACTTACGGTAGTAGGCGGCATGGTATCCAAGATCGGTGTCTGCAATGCCATGAGTTGGGCACGTGCGCGCGAAAAATACCTGCTGGTTCTCACGCACTTCATAGGTGGCAGGAACTATTTTGCCACAGGCAGAACAAATACTGCGTGTCTGCTTCAGGGTTTCAGCCAAGTCAATGCTCCTTAGATACAGGTGTAGTATTAATTGGATATAGTATACCCGATTTTAATGTGATTGGCTGTTTTACGAGAAGCAAGGAGGACGCGGAACTTTATCGTTCCGCGTCCTCCTTGCTTCTCTTGTCTTGTGAATTGTATTCCAACTTTGAATTAAACGCGAAGTTTTAGAACAACCTAACGAGTTGGTGGCCGTTTACGTGGCGACGGTGGGGTCTGATCATAGGCTGGTTGATCAGTATATGGTTGTGTGGCTGGTTGATCGTAAGATGGTTGAGCTGGTTGAGCTGGTTGATTGAACGGCTGTTGGGGTACTTGACTGTACTGTGGCTGCTGATAGGCATCATTCATTTGCTGAGCGCGAACCTGGCCTACGCTCTGCTGCGCCTGAATCTGTGAAGCAGCACTGGTGACTGTACTCTCACCGCGATCGAGCCAGCGCCGAGCCGCGTCCTGACCGCCCAGACCAAAGGCCAGACCGAAAGCGATGGCAGCAGCACCAACAATAGCCGTGAACAGAATGTTCAGCAGGGCCGGTGCGATCTGCAACTGCTCAAGAGCGATGAGTGCGGCAAAGCCCATGATAGCGTAACGCGCAATATTCGCAAAAATGTTGGGGTTGCCTACATTGGCGCTTGCAGTAGCGCCGCGGACAATGTCAGCGACGAACGTTGCCGCCAGGGTACCCAGGAACAGAACCAGGATGGCGACGAACACATTCGGGATATAGGCAATTAAGGTATTCAGAATACCACTCACCGCCGTCAAACCGAGAGCGTTTGTTGCTGGTACAAGGAACACAAGGAGAATGAACCAGAACACGATCTTGCCCAGCACACCAGCAGGGTCTAAGCGAACACCCATGCGCTGTTCCAACCGCGTGAGGCCAATCCTGTTCGCTAAATTGTCAAATCCGATCTTGCGCAACAGGAATGTCAGTGCTCTGCTAATTGCGGTTGCGATGAGGTAGCCAACGAGCAGAATGAGCAGGAAGCCAAGCAATAGAGGTATGAACACTAGCAAGAGGTTCAGTGCGTTACCTAATGCACTTATTACTGCCTGGCCAAAGTTTTGAAAAACGGCCATAATATTACTCCCTTTGATATATAACTAAACTGAACTATATCACAGCATATTTGTATGCTGCTTGTAGTTCTTTGCTCAGAATAACTCATAGCAATGCGAGAGACAAGTCAACAATAGAAATGCTAAGCTTATTTTAATTTAATGAGGGTTTTTCTTAGATAATTCAAATTATTCTTGAACTGTTTTATTGACAAGCTGGGAAGCTTGCATGCGAAGTGCTTGTAGACCTTCGCTGAAGCGGACGGGATATGGCTCTTCAACCGTAAAAGCGCGGTAGCGGGTTGGTAACATTTCTAAGTTCTGTTGGGCAAGCTCGCGGACTTCGGAGAGAGGGGGGAGACTGCCGGGGATCATCTCACCATTGCGCATGACGGGTCGGAAGAGACGATGATAATTCTCTGGACGTGGTTCATGCGCCAGTTGAATAACATCCTCTTCCCATTGCGGATGGCGATAAATTTCTTTTTTACCGGGCCAGGTCGATTTAGAGCCGGCAATTTTTACTTTCGGAAACTCTGTCCCTGTCTCATCTACGTACCAGACTTCCTTGTAGACTGCCCCGAGCGCTCCACCGGATATGCCGAGCTCGGGTGAGCCTGCACCGCTGCCTAAGGCAGTCCCTACGCCAAACGAATCGATGGCGGCTCCCGCTTCCAGGAGTTCCGTGATTTTCCATTCGTCAAGGTCGCCGCTTGCAAGGATGCGTACACTTGAGAGTCCAGCCCTGTCTAATTTGTCGCGGATGTAGATGCTATCGGCAACAATATCACCACTATCCAGGCGTACGGCTGCCAGAGTATGCCCCAATGTCTCCTGTGTGCGGAGGGCTACCTCTATCGCTGTCTGGATAGCGTTGCGCGGATTGTAGGTGTCAAGCAGGAGAGTATAGCGATTATACGCGTTCGCGATTGCCTCGAATGCTTCTTCTTCCGTGGGAAAGAGTTCGATGAGAGCGTGTGGTACCGTTCCCGTTGCGGGTAAGCGATACTCGTAAGCGGCATTGAGTAGTGAAGTACTGGCACAGCCGCCGATATAGGAGGAACGTGCCACCGTCAAGGGTTCCTGGGCGCGCCTGAAGGCAAACTCCGCCACCCGCCGTGGCCGACCTTTTTGCGCAGCGTAGACAATGCGTGAAGCTTTTGTTGCAATAAGCGTAGCGAGGTTAACAGCTTGAATCAAGCCAGCTTCTAGCAATATTGCCTCGCGGAACGGCGCTGTAACGCGCATGATAGGCTCGTTTGGAAAGGCGATGGATCCTTCCGGTAAAGCAAAGATTTCACCTGTGAAACGGAGGGAAGCGAGTTCATCGAGAAAGGCAGCGTCATAGTCACGGATATGCGAGAGGAATTTGATCTCGTCGGGAGTATAACGAAAGGCCTGGACAAATTCCATGGCGGCCTCCAGTCCCGCGACGAGCAGGTATGCTCCTCCAAAGGGAGCTGAGCGGGTGTAAAGGTCAAAGGTAGTGAGCCCATTAAGACCTGTACGCCAGCTGACATAGGCTGAATCTGGATGGTACATGTCGGTCATCAATCCTGGGTGAAAGCCTGGTGCACGACGATGCATGGTAGTTACCTCACTCAATGATGCTATTTTTGAATTAGTGTACATTGTACTATATGCTGGCACTTTTTGCATATGGGATATTGTGCCGGTTCTCCATGTACGAGCGATGCTTTGTATTTTTGGGGAAATATGTCTGATTTTGCGACATAATTTTTTTGGGCATAGATAAGCTTATTTTGACGTTTGGTGGTGATGGCGTCGATGGATTGTCTGGTGGTCAAAATGGCACCTCGATAGTTTATTCGATGAATCATTCTTTCTGTGGAGCGAGGAAAAGGAAGGTGGATGCGGCAGATTGAAAATGACCAGCCCATGGCCATAGTATAGGTCGGAGGATTGTTTTTTCTGCTGAAATTAGGTATGCTTTCAAGTGTGTAATGGCTGAGTCGGGCTACTGGACTGTGTTGGGAACGAAATCCTGATAGGTAGATGCTCGATCCTCTCGCTTCCTGGGAGGTTTTTTTATGGGCATGACAAATGATAGCCTCTCCTACTGGCAGGCCGAAACCGAGGGGATCGAACTCCTCGAGATGACGATTGGGGACCTGCTCGATCGTCGCGCAGACGAGATCCCTCTGAAGGAGGCGGTTGTCTATTCCTGTTCCCCTGAGTTTGATGTGACCCATGAGGTACGCTGGACCTACCAGGAGTATCGTGAACGCGCCAACCAGGTGGCGCGGGGCCTGATGGCATTGGGGCTGAACAAAGGCGATCACATGGCGGTTTGGGCCACCAACTTGCCGGAGTGGTTATTACTGGAGATGGCGACTGCCAAAGCTGGCCTGGTGTTGGTGACGGTCAATCCCGCCTACCGGGCGCATGAACTGGAGTATGTGCTTAAGCAAGGGGATGTCCGTGCGCTCTTCTTGATGGCCCGGTTCCGCGACCACGACTGCCTGGCCACGCTGCGCTCGCTGATCACCACAGGCTCACGCAGCGGCGACGTGAGCAGTGAGCGTCTCCCACTGCTGCGTTCGGTGTGCCTGCTGGGTGCGGTGCCTACAGGCTTGCTCGAGCAAGGGGGGTGGCGACCGAGCCTTTTTCAGGAGATGGTTGCTACTGGCATACACATCAGTGCCGATGCTCTACGCGTGCGACAAGCCTCGGTAAGGCCGCAGGACCCGGCTCAGATTCAATACACGTCTGGGACCACAGGCTTCCCCAGAGGAGCCATCCTGCTGCACCGGAGCATTCTCAATAATGGGATGATCGTGGCACGTCAATGGGGGCTCGGCTCCCATGATCGCCATTGTAATTTCATGCCCTTCTTTCACACCGGCGGCTGTGTGATCGGGGTGTTGGGTCCACTCGCTGCCGGGGCGGTCGTGCATCCCCTGCTGACCTTTCATCCTCTCACCGCCTTGCAGATCATCAGTCATGAGCACCGCACCACCCTGCTCGCGGTCCCCACCATGCTGCTTGCTATGCTACAGCATTCCGACTTC
>CATPCK010000065.1 GCA_955652655.1 uncultured Ktedonobacteraceae bacterium
GGGGCGTTTCCAGGATATTCTCGCGTAGCACTACGGCATCTCCTAATTTGCCAACGGCCAGTGAACCTTTCCTCTGTTCTTCACCTCCCGCGTAGGCTGCGCCAAGGGTGTAGCTCCATAGGGCATCGGCTATGGGAAGGGTCTGGTCTGGCAGCCAGGGTGGACGCTGCGGGGTGGTGTTGTCACGGCGCATAGTGGCGGCATAGAGGATACGCAGGGGATCAAACACTTCTACAGGGGCGTCTGAGCCGAGGGCGAGAGGAATGCCCATCTGTTGCATTGTGCGATAGGCATAGGCCCGGCGGTGGCGCTGGCCCCAGTAACGCTCGGCAATGTCGCGGTCCGCCACGGCGTGGAATGGCTGAACGGAGGCCACGACGCCGAGACGATGCATGCGTTCAAGGTCTTCGGGGGTGATGAGTTGCACGTGTTCAAGGCGATAACGAAGCACGGAAGCCTTGCGGGATGATTTACCTTTCGTGTTTACGTGCTGTTGCGCTTGCTCAATAGCGTTAAGCGCCACGTGGGCCGCACGGTCTCCAATGGCGTGAATGGCTACGCTGAGACCCATTTCCGCGGCGGCACTCACCTCCTCGTTCATCACCTGTTCAGATAGGGTGAGAATGCCTCGATTATTGGGATTGCCCTCAAAACTCTCAAGCATGGCTGCCGTCTGTGAACCCAGCGTGCCATCGGCAAAGATTTTGATGCCACCGACGCTCAGCATGTTGTCGGCCCTGGAACCCTGGCCCTTAACATTGCGCCTGCGTGGAGACCTTTTTTGACGCAGCTCTGGCAGCACCTGGCGCGGGAGAAACATTTGTACGCGTACGCCCAGTCTGCCCTCGTCGCGCAGTTCTTGAAAGAGACGTAGGGCATCTGTACCTTCGATATCATGAATGGTGGTGATGCCGCTCTTCTGCAATGTTGGCAGCAGGCGTTCTACAAGGGCGCGCGTCATTGCCGGATCTGACTCGTCGATCACATCATAGACAAGTTTTGTTGCTTCGTGCTCTTCCAGGATACCTGTGGGAGTACCTGAACCATCGCGCAAGATGGCACCGTTGGCCGGATCAGGGGTCTCTGCCGTGATATGCGCTCGTTGTAGGGCGAACGAGTTGACCCAGAGCAGGTGCCCGTCTTTGCTCCAGAGAGCTACAGGATGATGGGGAGCGGCGGCATCAAGCGAGGCTTTGCGCGGAAAGTTTTGACCAGGCCATGCGTTCTTGTCCCACTGGCCGCCAAGTATCCACTGACCTGGCGGGGTCTGTGCAACGCGTTCGCGTACCAGTTCTGCCACGTCATCTTCACTGGTGCAGGCTCTGGCGTCGATATAGTGGGAACGATAGGCCGTGCTGAGAAGGTGAATGTGGGCGTCAATGAAACCGGGAAGTACGGTTCTGCCACGTAAGTCTACCAGCTCGCTATGCAGCCCGCCGTAGCGACGTACCTCGTCGTTGCTGCCAACAGCCAGGAGATAGCCTGTCACGCTATCAATGGCCATAGCCTGCGCCATTGGCTGGGCCGCGTTCATCGTATAGATAGTACCATTCACATAGAGCATTGTGCTCATGTCTTACTTTTACTCCTTAACAAAGCTAGTGATGGCTGCCGCGAGACGCTGCGGGCGATGGAGCTGGATATCGTGAGCGGTATCGGGCATCCAGAGAACGGTGCAACTGTGTATGGCGCGAGCTACCTGCGCGGCCATATAGCCCTTAGCAGCGGCAAATTCACCGGCGTTCTCTAGCTTTTCCGGTGGAAGTCCTCCGGGCATGGGTGGCGCAGCGGCAGGTACAAGCACTACGGGACAGGCCACTTTGCCGTAATATGAAAGCGCGTGGTCCTCCCATAGCGATTGCCGGATCTGCCGTTGGTGCTCGGGTTTAAGACGATCTTCTATGCTGCCATCGGGTAGTTCACGCACGGTTGCAAGCAGAATAGACTCCACCTCGGGAGACCAGAAATCGGCCATTTCCTGGCGCATCACGTCCAGAAAAGCAGTACGCGAGGCATACATTTCAGCCGGCGCCGTTTGGCGGAGGAAGCGTTCGCGAGTCATACCGGGCCAGTGCCTCGGTTCAACATGGAGGCAATCGACCAGCACAAGATGGCTGACGAGGGCGGGGTGCCGTACAGCAAGCACAAGGGCGACCCTTGCACCCCAACCATGCCCAACTAGCGCAACCTTGCCAAGGCCAAGCGCCGCCATGGCATGCACCGCGTCCTCCGCGATGGTCGCAAAATCATAGCCATCGTCGGGTTGATCACTAAGCCCATGCCCACGTTGATCGAAGGCAACAACGCGGTGATGACGGCTACAATAAGGCGCTACGAGGCGCCATGTATCGGCTGTGGCAGCTAAACCATGTAACATAACCAGTGGAATTTCATCACCATATGCTATACTATCCTCGTGCTCTTGAAGAGAGGATGGTTGATTATCTAATTGGCCGGGATCCCATTCAAGACAATGCAGGTTTACTCCGTCGGCATCGACAAATAGCTCTCTCAGTTCTTCCTGATCGCTGATGCGCGGCTCGACCATGGGTGTTCCTTTCTGTTTGGGTTGTTGTAACTATTCAAGAGGACGCGGGCGACCCAAGGGTCCCCGCCCCTACGGAAACGGGGATGTCTTTTCCATATGCTGTTCAATGCCTGGAAATCAGGTAGACACTTACAATAATAAGTATACCGCCTACGACCGTCATGGGTGTAAGTTGGTCGTGCAGGAGGACGATCGCCAGGAACGTACCTAGTAGGGGCTGGATGAAAAGGGTGGACGCGGCTGCGGAGCCATCTACTTTAGCCAGTCCCTTGAACCAGGCGAGATAGGCAACTACGGTAGACATGATCGCCATCCAAGCTATACTGAGCCACGCTACAAGGCCTATGGGGTGCCAGCCCGTACTGAGTATTTCCCAGGCGGCGACGGGCGTCCAGAAAAGCATACTGACGACGATGGAGGCGGAGGTAATGAGAAAAGGTGAATGCTTTACCAACATTGATTTGGCGCGAACGGTGTACAGCGACTCGACGAGGAGGGCCAATAACACCAGGAGGTCGCCGATGATACGCAGCAGGCCACCGCCGGAAGGGATATTGGGAATGAGGCTGCGCTCGACGATGAGATAGACGCCTGCAAAACCAAGTAGTAGAGCAAAGCCAGTCAAGGGCTTAAAACGCTCTCGCAGCAATAGCCACGATAGGGCAGCGGTGAATATGGATTCGCCGGTTATCAGGAGTGCGACATCAGAGGCTGTAGTCAAGGCCAGGCCGCCGAATTCCAGTAATTTGTTGATGACGAAGCCAATCAGTGCGAGTGCGAGCAGCTGCGGGATGAGCTGGCGCGTCAGGTTCAGCTGGCTGCGCCTGGCAATGAGGAAGGGGAGCAATAGCAGCGCGGATATACCCATTCTCAAGGCGAGCATGATGTTGACTGAGGTATCTTGCAGGGCAAGTTTGGCTGCGACGTAGCTGGCGGCCCAGAGGGTGTTCGCCGTGATGAGCAATAACCACGAGGATGTATTGCGCGCGGTAGGCAGGTGGTTACTTGTCGGCGAAGGCATGAGGCACTCCTTATATGTTTGATAAGAAAAGAGTTATCTCTATTATACAAGAATTGTGGGTATGTTGTTTATTCATGGCAGGGCGCGGAGGACTTTGAAACGGGTGTAGTGCAGGGTGACCGCCAGGGTCACCCCTACAATACACGTGAATACGTGATGGTGCTTCAAATTGTTTGGTCAAGGTAGGGCGAGGAGGACTTTGAAACGGGTGTTGCCTCCGACTTCTGCGACGTTGTTAAAGTGCGCTTTTAGCGTGGGTTCGTATTTCAAGAAACGGTTGGCGACGAGGTAGAAACGGCCCTGTGGGCGCAGGACGTGGGCGGCTTCGCGGATGAAGCGTCCGGCGATTTCGGTTGTCTGGATGCCTCCTTGATGAAATGGGGGATTGGTTACTACCAGGTCAAAGCGCTGTGAGAGTACGGCCTGGGCGCCATCGCTGGGCAGTACTTTGATGTTGGGCAGGCCACTTTCTGTTATGTTGCGCTGCGCGAGGGCCACGGTGACGAGGCTGGCGTCGACCATGATGACGTGTCCCCGGTTGGCCAGGCGGGCGATGTGGAGGCCGAGGTAGCCAGCACCACAGCCGATGTCCAGGGCTTCGTCCGTTGGTTGGACTTGCAGGGCTTCTATGAGAAGGCGGGTACCCTCGTCCAGCTTCCCTTGAGCAAACACTGAAGGGCCATACAGGGTGTCCAGCGAGCTACGCGGGCGACCACAAGGGTCCCCACCCATCTCCACACCGCTCCCGCCCCTACAGGTAGACGGGTACTTTTCCCCGGATTGATGGAGACCCGAATGATTGGCACGCGTTGTAATTTGGGGGAGATGTGTCTGATCTTGCGACATAAAAATTTCGTTGGTTGAATGAACAGAAGTATGGTCTATTTTGCGCGATGATACGACGCGATGCCCTTTGCTGATGAGGAGGGTTTCGACGTTGCCAAAGATTTCCTGCATGTGTTTGGCGATGGA
>CATPCK010000066.1 GCA_955652655.1 uncultured Ktedonobacteraceae bacterium
CCGTCCCAACAAGGGGTTGTCGTTCATCTGCCAGAATTGCCACTTTACCCTCCATGCGGATTTGGTCGGTGCAAGAAATGTCACGATGCGAACGCTCTTGGTCCGGCAAGACTGGGCCAAGACGGGGAGCTTGTCAGTCTCCCCTGATGTGTCGTGCGAGGAAGCCAAAGCAGAGCGCCTTCGTCGGTACTCTGAGTTGCGGTGGAGCACAGACACAAGCCTCCTGCTTTAGCTGGGGATGATTGACATTTACGCATCATAAACGAAGGAGACGCCTGGATCGTGTCAGATAATAAGCAAACGCAAGGCGTTCGCACAGTCTGGTGGGAGGATGGCGCCTCTGGGGCGGCCGTCTGCCTGCTGGACCAATCACTCCTTCCCCAGGAAGTCGTTTATCTCAGGCTTAAACATGAACAAGAGGTTGCAGACGCTATCAAGACCTTAAAAGTACGTGGAGCGCCTGCAATTGGCGTGGCGGCTGCTTTCGGCCTTGCGCTCTCTCTCCGCCGTTTGATGCAGGAACAGGACGGCGCACTCTCACTTAGCGCAGCACAGCAACATGTGCACGCCATAGGTGAATTGTTCAGCAAGACTCGTCCTACAGCAGTTAATCTTTTCTGGGCTATCGAACGTATGCTGCTCTGCGCTGACATCGCAATAGATAATCATGCTACTCTGCAAGACCTCGCGCATCTTTTGCAAGGGGAGGCCCAGTCAATTGCTAATGAAGATTTTGATGCCTGTATGGCTATGGGTAACTATGGTGCGGAGTTGATTGCTGATGGCGATATGCTTCTGACCCATTGTAATGCGGGTGCCCTGGCCACTGCTGGTTGGGGAACTGCCCTGGCTCCAATGTATGTTGCGCACAAAGCGGGTAAACGTATTCACGTCTTCGTCGATGAGACTCGCCCGGTTCTTCAAGGCGCCCGTTTGACCGCATGGGAACTCCAGCAGGAAGGTATCCCCCTCACCTTGATTACTGATAGTATGGTTGGGCATTTTATGCGCCTGGGTGGCATTAAAGCCGTTTTTGTTGGCGCGGATCGTGTCGTTGCCAACGGAGATGTCGCGAACAAAATCGGCACGTACAGTGTTGCGGTGCTTGCGCATGCTCACCAGATACCGTTCTATGTCGCTGCCCCATCTTCTACCATTGATCTCGATATATCATCGGGTGACTATATTCCTATAGAGCAGCGCAACCCCGAAGAAGTGACCAGCGTGCGCGGCATAGCCATTGCCCCCACCGGCATACAGGCGGCCAATCCCGCTTTTGATGTCACTCCGCACGCCTACATCACCGCCATTATTACCGAACGAGGTATCGTCCGTCCGCCTTATGAAGAGGGATTGCGCCGAGTATGTACAGATTCACGGAATCATAAGTAATTAGGAAGCAGGCTGAATAGGAATGGAGACAGGAGTAGTGCCAGTCGTCGCACAACACGCGGAAAGTGCCCTGGGCCAAGAACTCTTCCGCTATGTGAGTGCCGTAGTCGCGAATTGTAAAATGCTCGCCCTGGAATTGGATGAACAGGAGGAAGAAAAAGGCAATGACGAGCCACGCGAGGCTATTGATCTTGATGCGCTGATCATTGCTGCCTATCTACATGACATTTCTACTGTTGCCCATGGCTTCCATGAGCATCAACTCAAATCTGCGGAGATGGCCGTTGAGTTTTTAAATGGCCTCGATATTCCAGCTGCACGTGTCAAAAAAGTAGAACAGGTTATACTTGCTCATACTACCGCTTATGCCTCCGAAGAACGCGAAAGCGTACCAATAGAAGGGCGTATTCTCTATGATGCCGATAAACTCGGTCGACTAAGCGGTCTGGCCGTCGTGACATCGTTGATTGAGTTTGGTGCTCGCTATCCTGATCGTGCCGTTACCGGTGATGTCCTCGCCGCCATCCTCCGGCATATTGAGGAGCGCTTTGTGGAACTTTACCAATCACTGAATACCACACCCGCTCGTGAAATGGCCCAGTTGAAATTTGGCAATACCCTGGCCTTTCTTGATGGCGTTATTGAGCATCTGGCCGAATCTACACCGGTGTGATCGATTTTGTTATACAATTTACCGCAGATAGGTGGGAATAACACTTCACAGGCTGCTTCTTAAATACAGTGATTGAAGGGCGTTTTCCTGTCTAGAGAATATTTAACATGGAGGAGATGGAAGAGTTGTCCATTTTGGTTGTCGGTTCTGTAGCCCTGGATACCGTGGAGACACCGTTTGCCAGGAAAGAAGAGGCCCTTGGAGGCGCTGCGTCTTATTTTTCCACTGCTGCCTCGCATTATAATCAAGTCAACCTGGTCGCAGTCATCGGGAGTGACTTTCCGCGCGAGCACCTGGATTTTTGGCGCAGCCGTCCAGTCAATCTCGCTGGTCTCCAGGTACGCGAAGGCAAGACGTTTCGCTGGGTGGCGCGCTATCATATGGATATGAACGCCCGTGATACTCTGGATACGCAGCTTGGTGTCTACGCGGAGTTCCACGCCGTTATTCCGGAAGAATATCGTCGCAGCCAGCTGCTGTTCCTGGCGAATATTCAACCAGAATTGCAGATGGAAGTCCTTGAGCAGATGCCTGGCGCCCGTTTGACTGTCCTCGATACTATGGAATTGTGGATCATGACGGCGCGAGCGCAGCTGACTGAAGTCATCAAACGTGTCGATATCCTCTTGATGAGTGAAGAAGAGGTTCGCCAGTATACCAATCAGGCCAGTATTGTCGTCGGTGTACGTCAACTCCTGGCTATGGGTTTGAAATACGTCATTGTGAAGCAGGGGAGCTATGGCGCTTTGCTCTTTGGCGCAGACGGCACCTACTTTAGCGCGCCGTCCTATCCACTCGAGGAGGTCGTCGATCCCACCGGCGCTGGTGATGCCTTCGCTGGTGGTTTCCTTGGCTACTTATCAACCGTTCAACCGGGCCTTGATGGCTGCTACTCTATTGAGGATTTCAAGTGTGCTGTCGTACACGGCAATATCTTTGGCTCGTTTGTCTGTGAAGACTTCAGTATCGGCCGTTTGCGCATCCTGACGATGGATGATATCGTCACGCGTTATCAGGCCCTGGTTGATTGTTCACATTTTGACCCTCGTTGGCGAAATAGTATAGGGATGCAATCTCTTGCTCCCAGATAAAGGAAATGATCATTTTATGACTACATCAATTCGTGGAGATGTGAAAGACATCTCATTGGCTGCACGCGGGAAGGACCGTATTGAGTGGGCAGCAAAAGACATGCCAGTCTTACGGCTTCTCCGGGAGCGTTTTGCGAAAGATCTGCCCCTCCAGGGAGTACGCATGTCTGGCTGCCTCCATATCACTACAGAGACAGCAAACCTTGCGATCACCCTCAAGGCAGGGGGTGCCGACCTGATGCTCTGTGCTTCCAACCCTCTTTCGACACAGGACGATGTCGCGGCTGCGCTGGTCGGCGAGTACGGTATTCCCACCTTTGCTATTAAGGGCGAGGATGAGCAAACCTACTATCGCCATATCAATGCCGTCCTTGATCACAAGCCCAACATGACCATGGACGATGGCTGTGACCTGGTTTCGACCATTCATACTATGCGTACCGAACTTATTCCCGACATCATCGGAGGTATGGAAGAGACGACAACGGGCGTCATTCGGCTGAAAAGCATGGAGAAGCAGGGGGTGCTGCGCTTCCCGGTGCTCGCTGTCAACGATTCAGATACCAAACACATGTTTGATAATCGGTACGGCACCGGACAGAGTTCGCTTGATGCAATTATACGCTCAACCAATGTTCTCCTCGCGGGTCGCACCTTCGTCGTTTTCGGATATGGCTGGTGTGGCCGTGGTGTCGCCTCTCGCGCCCATGGCATGGGCGCCAATATCATTGTCTGCGAAGTTGATCCTACCAGGGCATTGGAAGCAGTGATGGATGGATACCGTGTTATGCCCAGTATCGAGGCTGCTGCTCTCGGCGATATTTTCGTCACGGTGACCGGGAATGTGAATGTCATAGATGAACGCCACCTGGCTCTTATGAAGGATGGGGCCCTGATAGCGAACTCCGGTCACTTCAATGACGAGATAAACATCCCCGCGTTAGAAAAACTTGCTACAGGCGGCAAGCGCCGTGTGCGTGATTTCGTCGATGAGTACACCTATGCCGATGGACGTCGTGTTCACCTCTTAGCTGAAGGGCGCCTTGTCAATCTCTCAGCCGCCGAAGGCCATCCTGCCAGTGTGATGGATATGAGTTTTGCCAATCAGGCGCTCGGTTCCGAATATATGCTCAGCCACGCCAAAGAGATGCAGCCCCATGTCTACACTTTGCCGGCCGCACTGGATAAAGAAATTGCCCGCCTCAAGCTGTATGCTATGGGTATTCGTATCGACAAACTCACGCCCGAACAAGACAAGTACCTGAATTCATGGGAATCCGGCACTTAGTATGCTTGACATCACATGAATTCGCTCAGTATACTAATACTAGTATACAGAAGCTCTTACACACATCGGGCTTGAAAGCCCCCGTCATTCATGCGGGGGATGAAAAGCCTGCTGGCCGCAGCCAGCGAACTCCTCAACGATGGATTATTCAAGAAAAGTCTAGACACCGATGAGAGAATAGAAGCAGAACAGAAGGGACGTTCGCACGGAGCGAGAGAGCAGCGCGAACATGCTCTCCATGTTTGGGGAGACGCGCATTCGTCACACCTCACGGTCTGATTGCTTCTCACCAGGTCTCTGGTAAGACGGGCAAGCCTCATACTGTACCGAGGGGCACTCGGAAACAGGCAGCATTTCGGTGCTGCGAACGCTTGGGGAAAAGGAACCCCTACTGTATGGGTA
>CATPCK010000067.1 GCA_955652655.1 uncultured Ktedonobacteraceae bacterium
AAACGTTATTGCGGAGTGATCAGCACGCTAAAACCATTCCAAATAGAGGTGAAATCTTGATAGCTCAACACTGTACGGTTGGCGGGAGAAGAGTCCGCAACATAGACGTAATTGCTATCCCCACCTCGTACGACGAAAATATGACCAGGCATACCCACAATCACGGGAAACCCTTTGTTTACTACGTTGATCAGGTCCTTTAGGGTACGCGGAGGATTGGGAGAAGCCTTAAAGCCGAAATAATTTGCCGCCTTTGCCAGGGCTGGCTCACCACCTAGCAGTCCATTGTAGGTATCCCATACCCCTAAATTCTGTTCTACCTGCAAGACATCAGCCGCGATATAATGGCGCCCGTAGGCATTCATCACTTCTTCCATGGAAATTCCTGAGCACGAGGCATACGACCAGACCCGCCACTGGTAATCGGAATAGTACTGGCTGCGTACAGCCGAATCAATGCGAACCAGCCGTACACTCGCGGTAAAGGGCAGTGGATGGGCCAGGGCTTTGATATCTGAAGACTGGTAGTTGCTGAAAATACTGAAACTCTTGCCCAGATTCTGCAAAGCGCCATCGGCAAGGCCGCTCTGGATGAAGAGAGTTAGAAAAATCATTACAAGAAAGCTTATTGAAACAAGGGTGCGGTGCCGTCCATACCAGGAGGATGAATGGGTAAACGCGGGTAAAGGCGCTGGTTTTTCTACCCCAACCACCACACCTTCCTGCATATACAAAATCATCTTTACATGATGATCGAGCGGATGAGATGGCAGGTGCCCCTGGATTGCCAGGGATCGCATATGGCGACGGCGTTCGCGAAGGCTATTGATGATGAGGCTAGCAATGACCAGGAGCATCACACACAGCAGTAATGCCGTGATTACGGCAGACAACATACATTAACCTCGCTGTAAGAATTTACATTGTTGACGCACTATCGTTCTTTAGTATAACGTAATTCCACATGAATAGATGCTTTTGAGCCAGAAAACAGCCAAATAGGGCTATCCTCATCAAGCCACGCGCATGTCATAGACTTCCAGTTCTTTTCCCATGCTCCGGTGGTAGATATGGACACGATGCACACGCAAGTTGAGGGGGATCACCAGATATTCGATGCCGTCCCCGTCTTCACTCGGCCGGGCACTGAGCGAACCCTGCTTATTGAGGCGAAATGTCAGCCGTTCACCCGCATCGATGATACCCAACTGGTGATAGTCGTGGTAGACGCGCCAGGTAACCGCCGTCTTGTTCTCGAGTTCCAACTCTTCATCGTCGCCACGCATAGCCAGTTTGATACGCCGTTGTAAATTTCTAAACCAACCGCCCGAACGTTGAGGTAATGTTTTCAAGGGAGGCGTTTCCACCTCATACGGGGATTTTATCGTCATTGCAACACCAGGACCTTTCTGTTTCTCATCTTTCGTTCATTTCACCAGTGTTAAACGTTCCTGTTCAAGCGGGACCTGTGTCCCACAGACACGTCCAATGCGCTCTGTGAGCGACAATTCACCCAACCTTCTGCGGGATGGCGCTCCATGCCGGTCCGCCAGAGCATGCAGTCCCCGGCAGGCACGCCCACGCCCCAGCCACTGCACCATCAAATTATCCGCCCGCGCAGCCATGGCACGCCGTTGTCTGTCTAAGAAGAAGAGGGCCCCAATAGAAAGTACAATGTATAGCCCGATGGCTATAAGAAGAATGGGGAGAGCAAAACCGGCAAAGCGCAGTAGGATCAGCGCTATACAAGCGAACGGTATAATACTGAACAGGAGGAGACGCGGTAGAATATAGGCGAGCCTGCGCATCGAGAGGAAGCGGGCCAGACCAGTAGCTAGCAGCACATCTAGCATGGGCGACTCTATTGTCTCCTCAATCGGTGAAGGCAGCTGAAGTCTAATATGTCGCACGCGCAGCAGTGAAACATGTACTAGCGGCACGCGAGTATGCGGTCTGATAGTACAGTGCAACATCGAAGCGCTAAAGGGGAGACGGGCCTCATACATCATATGTGCGAATGCAGTTTGAACAAACGCTGGCACGCGACGAGCACCTAATGTACGGCGAACATGCCATCGTCGCATTAAGCGAAAACGAGGGGAGCGGCGCGCGCGTAGTTGAGAGTGTAGTGCCTGCCACGAGGAGGGCGGTAACGGCTGTTCAGGTAGTGCAGATCCATAAAAAGCCGTTAGACGCTCTTCAAGGTTTGTTCGTTTACCCTGTTCCTTTTCAGCAGGGTTCCCTTCATTCATCATAGCTCGCACCCTTCATCCATCAACAGTGTACGCAGTCGTTCACGTGCTCGATTCAGTCGCGATTTTACCGTGCCGACAGGCCAACCCAATACGTTTGCAATGTCAAGCTCAGTGAGATCAGCGCCGTACCTCAGGACTATAACGCGCCGCTGGTCAGCATTGAGCTTTGCCAGGGCCTGTTGTACCTCCTCGCGCTGGGATACCTGTTCTTGCAAGTCTGTATGGCTACCAGGGCCTGACTGGCCCTCTATCTCTACGACTTCATCCAGAGAAAGAGGTTGCAGGTAGCTGCGCTGCTTCTCCATCACATCCAGGGCATGGCGGTACAGTATACGCATCAGC
>CATPCK010000068.1 GCA_955652655.1 uncultured Ktedonobacteraceae bacterium
AGCACCAGAAGGGTTTAATATTGCTACACATGTCCTGTACTTGAAACGCTTTCTGGACAGCCTGGGTTATCCGCAGGTGACGCTCGTTGGCAATTCGCTAGGCGGCTGGATTGCAACTCGTTTTGCAATAGCAAATCCTGAACGCGTGAATCATCTTTACCTGCTCAATAGCGCTGGTTTGAGGCGTGAGCAGATGAACTCTCCCTACGCAGTAGACAGGGACGCGGCGCAACTTTCTGCGAACCATATGTTAGGATATCCAATACCACTTCCTGGCTTTATCCTCGATGCACTTGTACGTGTCTCACGGATGCCCGCCTATGCCAATTTCGTCAAAGGTTACGATATCCAGGAAGAATTGGATAGCGTGTTATCTCAGGTAAAGGCGCCGACGACGATCATTTGGGGAGAGCAGGATAAAGTTTTTCCCATTACCTGTGCTTATGATCTACATACGGGTATAGCTAACTCTGAACTCGTACTCTTGCATGATGTCGGACATTTGCCGCAGCTTCAGGCAAGTGCTAAAGTGGCGGAAATCATATCCGAAGATCGTTCTCTACGGGAGGAGTGGTGAAAGAGCCTCGATAATGGTCTAAAGTATCGGCAATATAGGTCACGATGCCTGCAAACGTGCTGGATGTTTCTTGCGCCAGTAGCGCATATATCCCTGCACGGTCATCGCGTAATTCGATGCGATCTCATACCTCTGCAGCGTGTGAGCGTCGCGTGTAACCCGTTGGAGCTCGGGCTGGGTCTTTTCAATGACCAGAGCAATGATCTCAGCCTCGTTCTTTCCATTGCGCATGGCTTCCAGGATAAAATCGCCCCAGGCGGAGAGCTTTTCGCGCAAGCGTCCAAGATGCTGCGGAACCTCTTTGACCGCGCCAAAATGCCCCAGGTACAGAATGTCGGGACGCAGGCTACGAATAAGGCTGATACTGTCCGACCAGGCTTCGAGGTCTAGATCAGGTGGCGGGGTAGGCGGCCGCACATAGTCGACACCTGGCAGTTTTACGCCCGCCACATCTCCCACGAACAATTCACCGGAGTGCGCATCGAAAAAGACGACGTGATGGATGGCGTGTCCAGGCGTATAGTGCACTTCCAGCCGACGACCTGCTACCTTGAGGATATCTCCTCCTTCAAGTGTGTGAAGTCGCTCTACTGGCGTCGATTCGATATCGCCCCAAAGCATATGCATGTGGTCTCCGTAGATGCGTGAAGCGCTGGAGACGACTTTTGTGGTATCGACGAGGTGAGGCGTGCCCTTGCTATGCACATACACCTGCGCTTTGGGTAGTTGCCGTACCAGCGAGCCTGTTGCTCCAGCATGATCCAGGTGAACGTGGGTTGCCAGGATATGAGTTACTTCTTGAGGGTCAAAGCCTGCCGCTCGAATCGATGCCAGTAAAGGCTCGAGCGTACTACCTGGTCCAGGATCGATAATAGCGAGTTCGTTCTCACCAGCAAGAAGATAGGAGCCGACAATCTCGTGTTCGCCCAGGAATGGTAGAGAAATCTGCCATGCCCCTGGGCTAATTTGTGTAACCTTTGCCAAGGAGAAACCTCCCTCTATTTTTTGGCCGAGATGGCTTTTGCCTGTGTGAATAGCAGGAGATAGTCTCTGCCTCCTGCCTTAGAGTCAGTACCAGACATATTAAAACCGCCGAAGGGGTGGACGCCAACGAGGGCGCCCGTGCATTTCCGATTGAAGTACAGGTTGCCGACATGGTAATCTTCTTTGGCTCGCTTGATGCGTTGGGGATCCCTTGAATAGAGTGATCCTGTCAGTCCATACTCGGTGTCGTTAGCAATATGCATGGCATCATCGAAATCTCTGGCTTTTATTACGGCCAGCACCGGTCCAAAAATTTCTTCCTGGGCGATGCGAGCGTGTGGGTCCACATCCGCAATCACCGTTGGCTCGATGAAGTAGCCGGGACCATGATGGCCGCCTCCGGTTGCCAGGTGGCCTTCGCCTTTGCCGATCTCGATATACCCGGTAATCTTCTTCATAGCATTTGCATCGACAACTGGTCCGATGAGTGTTTCTGGCTTTGTAACATCGCCCATTGTCAACTGCTGCGTTTTCTCTACGACCTTCTGCAAGACCTGGTCATAGACCTTGTCGACAATGATAGCGCGGGAGCCTGCAGAACATTTCTGCCCCTGGAAGCCAAAAGCGGAAGCGACGATACCTGTGGCGGCGGCATCAAGATCAGCCGTTTCGTCCACGATGACAGCATCTTTCCCCCCCATTTCCAGGATGGCACGTTTCAACCAGCGCTGCCCCTTGTGTGGTTTCGCGACCAATTCATTGATGCGCAGACCGACATCACGCGAACCTGTAAAGGCGATGAAGCGCACCTGGGGATTCTCAACCAGGGCATCGCCAATGGTTGACCCCGATCCTGTTAGGAAGTTGACCACACCGCCGGGCAGTCCTACCTCTTCCAGAATACGCATGAACTGTGCGGCGATAGCCGGTGAGGTGCTGGCTGGTTTGAGGATGACTGCATTGCCTGTCACAAAGGCTGCGCTGGTCATACCGACCATGATCGCGCAGGGGAAGTTCCAGGGTGGAATGACGGCGCCAACGCCAAGGGGTATATAGACAATCTCATTATCTTCTTCCTCGATGCGTGTAAGGGGCTGTTCACCTGCCAGGCGCAGCATGTCGCGTGCATAGAACTCCATGAAGTCGATGGCTTCAGCAGTATCTCCATCGGCCTCGGCCCAACTCTTGCCGACTTCATAGATCATCCACGCATTAAAATAGAAACGTCGCTGGCGTATCAGGTCGGCAGCCGCGAAGAGATAGCCGGCTCTTTCATTAGCAGGCACGTGTTTCCAACTTTCGAAGGCGGTCGCGGCAGCCTGCACTGCTGCGTTCGCCTGTTCAACGGTGGCGCGTGAAAAATAGCCGATGACCTGGTCGGGCTGCGAAGGATTGACAGATGTGAATGTATCCTCGTTCATGACCTTCTTACCGCCGATGATGAGCGGGTATTTGCGCCCCAGTTCACTTTTGACCTGCTCCAGAGCTTCTATCTGTGCCTTGCGGTTCTCTTCTTTGCTAAAATCGATGAAGGGTTGATTCTTAAATGGCGTTTGTGCGCGCGCTGTTGCGCTTTCTAATGTATTCTTCATTAAATGAACTCCTTGAAAACACTGCGTTGTGTAGGACTATTTCTTTCCTTCATTGTATCTCATTACACAGGGCGATGGTAAGGGAGGTCATGGGAATGTTAATTCACATGGTTGAACCACAGGTGCGCTAACGAATTTTGGGTGAATGTTTCTGAAATTGCGACTTAATTTTTTACATATTTCGCTATTTCATGCGTACCAGTTTCGCCAGTTGTCCCAGGCCGGGTCTTTGCCCGTACATCAGGACACCCAAGCGGTAAATGCGCGCGGAAATCAAGGTGCAGACGAAGATGGCAACCAGCATTAGCCCAATCGTCATGGCGATCTCCCACGCGGCCACCTGGCTCACACCGATACGCACGAGCATCGTCGTGGGTGTCCAGAACGGCACATACGAAATGACTTTCATCCATGTTGCATCAGGGGTATAGACCCCAAAGAAACTCACGACGTATCCAAACACTAACAAGAATGTGAGGGGCGCGACCGCATTCTGAACCTCGTCCTGCCGTTTCACCAATGCTCCCAAAGCAGCATACAGTGTCGCATACAGCAAGAATCCCAGCAGAAAGTAAATCAGGAGCAGCAGGAGGAAGGTAATGGAAACGCTTGTGATATTCAGGTTAAGCACTCCACCATTGGCACCGAAAAGCGCTGCTTGTAACGGGTTTTGCAGCAGGAGCGCACCAATTCCTACGGCCACAACGCAAACCATCTGCGTCAGGCCCGCTGCGCCTATGCCAACTATTTTCCCGGCCATCAACTGGAACGGGGTCGCGGCATTCACCAGAATCTCCATGATGCGGCTGCCCTTCTCTTCCGCGACCCCCGTCGCTACACCCATGCCGTAAAGGACAACCGCTATGTAGATCAGGATATTACCGGCATAGGCCAGAATATACCCTGTTACTATCTCGCCCTCCGGGCGGTTCTGACCCTGCCCGGTGTTCACGACGGTAAAAGGTGGTTGTGCAAACAGGCTGCTTGTTTGAGCAATGGTGAGACCAAGGCGATGAGCTGTATCGAGAAAGTTGAGTTGCTGCGCCAGGGCCTGTATTCTGGAGAGGTTGGAGTCGTTTATGCTGCTGTTATTCGTGTAATAGGTAAATTGCAAGCCCTGGTTCGCGGAACGATCAAGCACTAGCAGGATATCCAGGCTGCCATTCTTTACTTGATTTTGCAGACCGCTGAGCGAGTTGCTCGTCTGAACGGTAATGGCAAATGGAGATTTCCCAGCAGTACCCGTTCCAGTTGCTTGATTTGCCGTCCCATTCAGCGTCGCACCGATAGACTGAGCCAGGACATCGTTATTCAAACCCGCAATAGGACCCGCGTTATTCACCACCGCTATTTTCGTTTGCGAATTTGTACGAGAGGCAAAGTATTGGATGATCGTCGGGATAAATGCGGCAATCACCACCAGCACCAGGATGACAATGGTACTGATGATGAAGCTGCGCTGGGTCACACGGTTTTTATATTCTCGTGCGACAATCAAGCGAATATTGCGCCAGGTATGTTGGGTAGCAGCGCCGCCCGCGCTGACCGCTACGGCCCTTTGTTCTTGTTCTGCAAGTTCTTTTTCTTGCGTCGCCACAGTATTCTTTGGCATCGTTTTATTCCTCTTTCCCTATGCTGAAAGGATAGATGGCGCGTCAGGGAGCGCGCTGGTGCCCACGTGCTCGATGAAAATGTCGGTCAGAGATGGCTCGGCCAGCTCGAAACGATTGATGATACCGCCATGCTGCAGTGCCGCCTCAACAATGAAGTTGGGGTTGAGGTTGGTCTGTATTTGCATTTCGATATAATCCTGCCGGCGTTTAGTGACCTGCACGCCTTCCAGGGTATCAAGCCAGAGCGCCTCCGGGTCGTTGTCGAGCTTGAGTCGCACGACGTTGCGCCCGTGCTGGCGTTTGACCTCCTGCACGCTGCCCTGCACGATACTCTCCCCTTTATTGATAATCACGATATCCTGGCACAGCTCCTCGACCTGCTCCAACTGGTGCGTTGAAAAGATAATGGTCTTGCCCCGGTGGTGCATCTCTAAAAATGCCTCTTTCAGCACATTGGCGTTGACCGGGTCCAGGCCGCTAAACGGCTCATCCATGATCAGGATCGTTGGATCGTGCAGAACGGCTGCGAGAAATTGCACCTTCTGCTGGTTGCCTTTAGAAAGTTCTTCGATCTTCCTTTTGCGATTGGCATTGATCTGAAAACGGTCAAGCCATTCGTCCAGTTCTCGCTGCGCATCCTGCTTCGATATCCCTTGCAGCCGGGCCAGGAAAAGCAACTGCTCGTCTACTTTCATCTTCGGGTAGAGTCCGCGCTCCTCCGGAAGATAGCCCCAATTCCTGCGAGGCACCTCGCGGACATCCTTGCCGTTCCAGGTGATACGCCCACTGTCGGGGCGCAGGATATCCAGAATCATACGCATGGTAGTCGTTTTTCCCGCGCCGTTGGCCCCCAGGAAGCCAAAAATAGCTCCCTCTTTCACTTCCATTGACAGGTCTTTGATAGCCTGGAATTGAGCAAATGACTTATTGATGTGTTCTACCACAAGTCCCATTGGATTAACTCCTCGCTTTAGTTCACAGTTGAATAAAAAATGAAGGCTTCATAATCTTTACAGTTCGTCACCTGACGGAACTCTTGTTAAAACTGTATCATGCACTTTTAG
>CATPCK010000069.1 GCA_955652655.1 uncultured Ktedonobacteraceae bacterium
CATCGCTTGCTATTTCGGCGATGGAGCCGTTGATGAAGGAGCCTTTCACGAATCGCTGAACCTGGCATCCGTCTGGAAGTTACCGATCGTGTATGTCTGTGAGAATAATCAGTATTCAATGGGCATGGCCGTTGGGAAAGCATGGGCGGTCGATAGTCTGCTACCACGCGCGACAGCGTACAATATGCCGGGCGACCAGGTTGAGGGCATGGATGTGATAGCTGTTTATGAATCGATGAAACAAGCTGTAGAGCGCGCCAGGAATGACGAAGGCCCCACTTTGCTCGAGATCAAAACCTACCGTTTCCGTGGACACTCCATGACAGACCCCGCGTATTATCGTACTCGTGAAGAAGAGCAACAGTGGCGTACCACTCGGGACCCCATTGGTATTTTTGAGAAAAAATTGCTGGATAATGGCCTTGCTACCCAGGCTGAGTTTAATGATAACGACGCGATGGCGATCCAGATATCCGAAGATGCGGCAGAATTTGCAGAAAATAGCCCCGATCCCTCATCCGATGAACTCTATACCGATGTGATGGTTGATAACTCCACTGCCCTCACTTACCGCTACGAGAGGAAATAGTAAACATGCGTACGATTACCTATAGAGATGCGCTTCGTGAAGCGATCCGCGAGGAGATGCTGCGTGATGAACGCGTCTTTATTATGGGCGAAGATATTGCCGGATATGGCGGCACCTATGCCGTTACCAAGGGACTCTATGAAGAATTTGGCGAGAAACGTGTTCGTGACACTCCCCTGGCGGAAGAGGTTATTACTGGAGTAGCTATTGGTGCCGCACTGGGCGGCTTGAGACCTATCATGGAACTGATGACCATCAATTTTAGTCTACTCGCCAGTGATTTACTTGTGAACAGCGCCGCCAAGATGCGCTACATGTTTGGGGGGCAGCCAACCGTGCCATTTGTCGTGCGCATGCCTTCTGGGGGTGGCGCGCAGCGTGCCGCGCAACACTCGCAGTTATTTGAAACGTGGTATGCCCACGTTCCAGGATTGAAGGTGGTTATGCCCGCGACTCCCTACGATGTCAAGGGGATGCTTAAATCTGCTGTACGCGACCCTGACCCGGTTCTCTTCATTGAGCACGAGTTGCTGTACAATGTCAAAGGCGAGATGCCGGACGAAGGAGATGAATATACCGTGCCACTCGACCGTGGAGAAGTGAAACGCTCAGGTCGGGACGTAACCATTATCACTTTTTCGCGCATGCTGCATCTGTCATTACAGGCCGCGGAAGATCTGGCGAAAGAGGGTATCGAAGCTGAAGTAATCGATCTCAGAAGCATTCGGCCCATTGATATTGACCTGCTCGTTGATTCTGTGAAAAAAACGAATCGCGTAGTCATTGCTGAAGAGGGCTGGAAATATTATGGGACGGGCCAGGGCCTGGCTGCGCTGATATACGAAAATGCTTTTGACTACATGGATGCCCCTATCCAACACGTGACCGGCGCGGATGTACCCATGCCCTACTCAAAAGTGTTGGAACGTGCTGCACTCCCGAAAAAAAGTGATATTGTCAACGCGGCAAAGGCAATTATCCCAGCGGCCTTGATTCGCAGGTAAATCGGAGATTGTTTGATGAAAACAGTAGAGATGCCCAAAATGGGTGACAGCATGGAAGAGGGTAAGATTCTTCGCTGGATCAAAAAAGAGGGTGAACAGGTCAAAAAAGGAGAGATGCTCGCGGAAGTCGAGACAGATAAGGTCAATATTGAGATTGAAGCCTTTGCCAGCGGGATACTACGCAAAATCATTGTGCCGGAAGGTGCCGCCGCGCCGGTGGGTGCAAAGATTGCACTGATTGGCGCGTCAGATGAGCCGCTGCCCGGAAATCTGGGCGGGAATGGAGCAGGAGCACGAACATCGACGAGCAGTGAGCAGCAGGTGAAGGATGCACCGTCACAAGTTCCTGTCGGGATCAACACCTCGACCACCAGCGGAACCACTACTCCCAGCACTCAGGACCGTATCTTTATCTCACCTCTTGCTCGTAGATTGGCAGCTGAAAACCACCTGGACTACGCCACCGTGCAAGGAACAGGGCCAAATGGGCGTATCATCAAAATGGATATCGAAGCGGCTTTGAATCGCCAGCCGTCAGCAATTACGCCTGCTCCTGTGCCAGTTGCAGAGCCTGTTACGCCTTTAGCTGCTCAATCTGTAGCTGCTGCCCCAGAACCAGCGCTTGCAGCCACCACAGACAGCAACGAAGTGGTGGAGATCCCGTTGACGGCGATGCGCCGTACCATCGCCCGGCGTCTGAGCCAGAGTATGCAGACCTCGCCGCATTTCTACGTCACCAGCGTTATCGACACTGACAAACTGGCCGCCTTCCGGCAGCAGATAAACGCATACGCAGCGCATGACCCGTCACCGGTCAAGGTGAGTTTCAATGACCTGATCGTGAAGGCCGTGGCAAAGGCCTTGCTGCGCATACCCCAGGTGAATGTATCTTTCGCTGAGGACCGCTTATTGCAGAAGAAGCAGGTGCATATAGGTGTTGCCGTCGCCCTTGAACAGGGCTTGATCGTACCTATCGTGCGTAACGCGGATCAGCGTGGCATTCTCGACATTGCCCGTGAGACACAGCGACTGGCAGAGGCTGCGCGCGAGGGGAAGATCCGTCCAGAAGAGTTCAGTGGCAGCACTTTTACCGTCAGCAACCTGGGTATGTTCGATGTCGATAGCTTCACTGCCGTCATTAATCCGCCGGAATCGGCTATCCTTGCTGTTGGCTCGATCACACCGGCACCTGCAGTTGTCGATGGTCAGGTGGTAGTGCGCAACCGCATGAAGGTGACCCTCTCATCCGACCACCGCGCCATCGATGGTGCCACCGCCGCACGTTTCTTGCAGGAGGTCAAGCGCTTACTGGAGGAGCCGTTCGGGCTGGTTCTATGATGCATTGGGGGGATATGTTCATGTCTACACGCACAATCAACGGTGTGACCCTGGCGCTGCTCCAGGGAGATATTGTCAAGGTACAGGCGGATGCTATCGTCAATGCTGCGAATAGTGCGCTCGCGGGCGGTGGTGGTGTCGATGGAGCCATTCACCGTGCAGGCGGGCCGAGCATCATGCAAGCATGCCGAGAAATAGGGGGGTGTCCGACGGGTAGCGCAGCGGCTACAACTGCTGGGAGGCTCCCCGCGAAGTATGTTTTTCACGCCGTTGGACCAATCTATCGTGGGCATCCTGAAGACGAGCGCCTTCTGAAGAGTGCTTACCAGAGTTGTCTCGATCTGGCGGAGCAATACAAGATTGAAAGTATTGCCTTTCCTTCGCTTAGCACGGGCATCTATGGCTATCCTCTACACCTGGCCGCGCCTATCGCGCTCCGCACTATTGTCGAGCACGTCAAGAAGCCCACCAGTCTCAAACAGGTCATCATGGTTTTGTATGGGGACAGTTCCTATCAGGCCTTTGAGGATGCGCTGGCAACCATTGGATAGTGGTGAAAAAGCAGGCTTTTTATTGCCCGCTTTCATCATCTTTTTCCACTTCGACTGTAACCTTGCCGCGCAGCCCGGTTACAGCTGTGGTATGTGCAGGGGGATCCCACTCAAAAGATATCTTCTGGCGTTTGATCGGTACTTCCGCCTTTAGTTTATCCCAACGGTCTTCGCGAGCCAGGCGAATCTCGACGTGCTGCTCATCTACGTCCAGGCGACGCGAAATGGCTGTAAGAAGATCTGACTTGATCAGTTCCAGCAACTCTGGATTCACCTTCATACGATCTTGCACCAGCGCAACCTTCAGGCGTTCTTTTGCAAGTTCTCCCGGCGTGGGCTTCTTGCGTCCCGTTATAAATTCAAAAATACCCATAGCATCTGCCTCCTTTTCAGGATGGCTAAGAACGAACGCGCTTCTCAGCTAGCGCTGGGCCAAACCCAACTAAGCGTCGCAGCCTCTCCAAAAGTGATGGTATTTCCGTTACCTCGTCAAGCGGAACCTCTTCACCCATAATACGCTGTGCGGCATGCAGAAATGCACGACCAGCCCGCGAACGTTTATCATAGACAATAGGTTCACCTTTATTCGTTGCCACAATAATCATTTCATCTTCAGGGACAACACCAAGCAGATCAACCCCCAATACTTCTAAGACATCTGCCACGTCCATCATATCTCCGCGTCTCGCCATTTCGGCGCGAAGCCGGTTAAGAATCAGGCGTGGCTCAGGTTTTCCGGCGGCCTCCACCAGTCCAATGATGCGGTCTGCGTCGCGTACTGAAGCCATCTCAGGATTTGCCACGATGATGATTTCATCCGCGCCCACGATCGCGTTGCGAAATCCCTGCTCGATGCCAGCCGGAGAGTCGATCACCACAAAATCGAACTCCGCCCGCAGTTGCTGGCAAAGTTGCTCCATCTGTACACTATTCACGGCATTTTTATCGCGTGTCTGAGCGGCCGGTAGTAAGTAGAGCTCAGGCAGTCGTTTATCTTTGATCAATGCTTGCCGTAAACGACATTGCCCTTCAACTACATCGACAAGATCATAGACAATGCGATTCTCCAATCCCAATACGGCATCGAGATTGCGCAGGCCGATGTCTGAGTCCACCACTGCGACCTTCTTGCCCTGCAATGCAAGAGCAGTACCGATATTCGCAGTAGTTGTGGTTTTCCCGACACCGCCCTTCCCTGATGTAATGGTTATCACCCGACTTTCCATTTAACATGCTCCATGCAAAGCTACAGATTACACTTGCGACCTCAATGGTCGCTTCAACATATATGAACTAGAACGCGCTCCCCGTCAGGCTGTAATTGGGCTGCTACTTGCGAGGTGGTCGACCATTGACCCAGGTCTCGACCACAATCCGGCCATTCCTGATCGCCGCAACTTCTGGGTTGGATTGTACATCCGCACCTTCCGGCGGCCGTGAGAGCATGTGTCCTATACGCAATTGCACAGGCGCCAGCTGCAGCGAACAAACGCAGGCACTCTCATTATCGGGATAGCCAGCATGCACCATTCCTCGCAACAC
>CATPCK010000070.1 GCA_955652655.1 uncultured Ktedonobacteraceae bacterium
CATGAGTTATATGATTGTGAGCCTGAGAGATATGCTCCAGGCCATAGACCACCCCAATAAATACATGTCACATGATATGGCCGCATAAGCTGGCGCTCTTGCTTATGCGGCGGAAAGTAGCGCCGAGCGGTTATACCCACTTACTCGACCCTCTAAGTAAGCGGTATAGTTGGCGTTTCGTTCGGGCTACTCCCTCCACCTTACTCACGCTCCTGTTTCGCGCGCTCTTCTTCACTGCATGGCATCTGTCGCCGCGTTTACACTTCTTTCCCTGATTGTTTTGTGTTACAAGGAGACATATACCCATGTTGCTCGCGAATTTTTCAAAAGTGAGTATGGATTTCGGCGGGAATCCCGTTTTCAACGAAGTTGACCTGGAAATAATGGATGGTGAACGTATTGGCCTGGTTGGTGAGAATGGCAGCGGCAAGTCGACGCTGTTCAAGCTGCTGGCAGGCCTGGATACTCCCACCAGCGGCGTGATCTCGCGCCGGCGCAATCTGACGATTGGCTACTTGACGCAGGAAGTTGACCCGGCCTTAGATCAAAAGACCATTTTCGAGGCTGTTTCAGAGACATCGGATGAGCTGGTCGCTTTGCCGGGCATCCTCAGTGACCTGGAAGCGTGCATGTCGGACCCCGATTTCGCTGCCGACGCCGGCGAGTTGACCAGGGTGCTGGAGGAGTACGGCAAAGCCCAGGAGCGTTTTGAGGCGCTGGGGGGATATTCGCTTGAGCACCGCGTAGAGGCCGTTTTAAGCGGCCTGGGGTTCGCCGCCTCCGAGCATACGCAACGCGTGGGCGTGCTGAGCGGAGGCGAAAAGAAGCTGGTTAACCTCGCGCGTATCCTGATCGAAATGCCGGATGTGATACTGCTGGACGAGCCGGATAACCACCTGGATTTACACGCGAAGGCCTGGTTGGAGCAATACATCCAGGACTATCCTGGCACCGTACTGATCATCTCCCATGATCGTCATTTATTGGACCGCGCCGTCAAGAAGATTATTGAGCTAGAAGATGGCACCATCTTCGAGTACGCTGGCAACTATAGTTTCTACTTCGCGGAACGGCTGCAGCGGCTCTCGAAGTTGCAGGAACTGTACTCGTTGCAGCAGACCGAGATCAAGCGCCTGGAGGCCAGTATGCGCCAGCTCAAAGGGTGGTCTAAATTGAACCCCAAATTTGCTGGCCGGGCGGAGTATATGGCGAAGCGTGTGGAGAAAGCCCGGGAAGAGGCCGTCAACCGCCCTATAATGGAGCGCGACAAAATCAAGGTCGACCTGGACGCAGACCGCAGCGGCAAAAAAGTCCTGGAAGTCAAGGGGCTGAGCAAGACTATCGGCGGACGCGCGCTCTTTGAGCCATTTGATTTTACGCTGCTCTATGGCGAACGCGTGGGCATCGTTGGGGCGAACGGCAGCGGCAAGACCACGCTGCTCAGGACGATGATGGACATGATCCCGGCCACGACGGGCACCGTCAAGATCGGGGCCAGTGTCGTGCTGGGCTATTACGCGCAGGAGCAGGAGACGCTGCCTTTTGAGAGCGCGCCGCTGGACTTTGTACGCCGTTTGAAGAAAATGACGGAGCCGCAAGCGATCAGCTTCCTGCATGGGCTGCTCTTCTCTTACGAAGACCTGCACACACCCATCCGGCAACTGAGCGGGGGCGAAAAGAGTCGCCTGCAGTTGGCGCGCTTGATGCTGACCGAAGCGAACTTCTTATTGTTGGATGAGCCGACCAACAATCTCGATATAGCCTCAACCGAGGTCCTCGAGGCGTCGTTGCAGGTGTTCGAGGGCACCGTTTTGACAGTTTCGCATGATCGCTACTTTCTGGATAAGATCGTGTCCAAGATCATCTCGATCGGGGACGATGGCCGCGTTTCGGTGTACCCAGGCAATTTTTCGTATTACTTTGAAAAGAAGTATGCGGCCTGAATCAGAAAAACATGGACATAGTGTTAGTCACATTTTTTTGTGAATGAGATGCGCAACCCTTAAAAAGGTTTATAATACCTTCAGAAATTAAACTGTAAGACGAAAAAGGTGAAAGCATGGAAGGACCCACAGTACACCCTGAGCAGGACCCGTATAAAACCTTGCAGGATCATCACCATATCTTGCTAAGTTTTTATCGCGTCATGGAGAAAGATCACCAAAAACTACAAAACCAGTACCAGAACTTACTGAACCATTACCACGTGGAACAGGAGCGAGAGCAGGCTTTACGGGACTATTTCCAGGCCTTGCAGGACCATTACCGGATCGTGCAAGATTATCATGAGACCTTGCAAGACCACCACCAAATAGTGCTGGACCTACACTAAAAACAAGACAACAAGCATCTTCATCGTGAAAGCAAGAGGAAAGTTATGGACACCCCTTTCGAAGAACGCAGGCAGCTGAGTGATGCGGAGAGGGAGGAAGTACGAAACTACTACAGGAAGATGCAGGAGCACTTTCACGGCTTGCAAGCGTATCACCTCCTGTTAGACGACCTCTACCATGAATTGCTTGAATATCACTATTTCGTGGAAGACCTCTATCATAAGGCCATGGAGAGCCTTGACCACCCAACACAGGAGAACGGCTACGCCATGAAAGCCTATGATCACGCCAGGCGGGAACAAACCAGCAAGACTGCGGAGTATCACGACGCCCTCCAAAAGCATCTTCAATTGATGAATAACCACTACCAAAGACAAAACCTCGAAGAGCAACCATAATCCCACTTCAATAAAACCGCGCAGCTAGCATGGCGCAGCTTACTTGCCCGCGCCACAAAACTATGCGAAAATCACGCGCAGTAGTATAAGAACAGGGGAACCTGAATAGCTACTAATTGTTATAGAGAACTATCAGCGAGCTAAAATATATGTGGCTGAAGAAAGGAAGAACATCATGCGTAAGAGTCGCCATATATATAGCCGCATCGTCTTGCTTATCCTATTTCTGTTAGCAGTGATCCTCCTGGCTGTACGTTTCTGGCCTACCAGCAATCCGAGTGAGCTCACGAATGCATGTGCTGCCACAGGGGAGCCGCAGAGAACTGGAGCAACCACTACAATTGCGCAAACATCCCCGCCGCCCTTTCTCGGCCTTGACGTTTATCGCCACCTGGATAAACTTTCGTACCTGGAACTGGGAGACCGCGTTGAGGGCGCATCTACGGCTGATCCTGGTGGCAGCAATGCCGATAATAAGCATGTGGTGCGTGTATTGCCAGATGGTGAGCATGTTCTCTTTGATCAGTCGGGGCCGGGCATCATGACATTTATGCGTATGCAGGAGAACTATGGCGGCCCCTGGTATCTCTCGTTGGATGGACATTTCACCACTACCGTGAACACGAGTGATCTTGGACAAACGAATGCGGTCAGTGATCCCGCGAGCAACTTTCCCTACCCGCTTTCCCTGCATCCGCGGCAGAGCCAGGGTAGCAGCATCGTAGCAACATCCATTCCGTTTCAGCAGGGGATGCAGTGGACATCGCGGCATGCCAACGGCAACTTCTACGCGCTCTATCGCAAACTGCCCTATGGTAGCACGATTCATACCTGGAACGGCCAGGCGCCGGTGAACGATGTTGCTAGCCTTTTGCGCTGCGCCGGAAGTGATATTGCGCCTCAATCGATCTCTCAACAGCAGGGCAATCTTACACTTGCAGCTCATAGGGAAACACCTGTGGTGACGCTCAATGGTCCC
>CATPCK010000071.1 GCA_955652655.1 uncultured Ktedonobacteraceae bacterium
ACGAAGTAGCGCGACGTATCGAAAGGCCTTCCAGGGCCAATCAAAGGATTCCACCATGCCGCTTTCGCATCATCCGGTCGCTTCTCATCATGTGCGTGCGAATTGCCGGTGAGCGCGTGAGTGATCAGCACCGCGTTGTCTCCCACCGCGTTGAGCGTGCCCCATGTCTCGTATGCCAGTGTCACAGGGCCGAACTGACCGCCCAGTTGCAACGGCAGCGAATTGAACGTGTAGGTATGTACATGCTCTGCGAGAGGGTACAGCGTGTCCTGGGCGGCACCGCGCTTCACTTCTGTCGCCATTGGTATTCCTTTCCTGATACGTTGACCTGCTTCCCTATCCAGGGACAGGATTCCCGGCTGGTTCCTGAAATGAGAACCAAAAACCCGACATGCTTGTGCTGTTTCACAGGCACGAGATCCGATCAAGCTGGACTGCTTGTCTCAGCTTTCAGAGTAACTGAGGGAGAAGACACAGTGAATAGCATCGCCATATCATCGACGCATCACGCGTGATAACCAGGCATCTTTACATCCTCATACCCTCTCCCCTCTTTGCGCATGTAGGCAAGAAAGGTTACATTGACACATCCACATACCCGGCCTCTTGCATGGCTGCTTCAAGTTCGTCAACGGTGTAGGCCTGCGTTTGGGCGGAGGCGGAGAGCTCGCCGAACAGAAAGAGCGCCGCGTTGGGTGGTCCCCTCCAATCAGCAGAGAGCGCAAAATCATGAATCAACAGACGGCCACCGGAGAGGGTTCCACCATTGCTAGAACATGCAGATCGGAAGTTTGTGCTCATAGGCTTTCCCTCTTCTCTGGTATCTCCGAAGCCTTACATTGCTGGTCACGGTTTGCGTCTACTCAGCAGGAAGGTGAGATCGGGCAGGAAGGGTTGCATGCCCACCGCCACGAAGCCTGCTTCCCCCATGGCCGCGCCGGTGACGAACCCCACACCTGTTCCGGGTGGCAGGCCGAGCACATCGCGCAGCCAACCGAGCGCCACGCCTTCCAGATGCGTGGCAAGGGGTGTGGCCTCTGCCAGCGCAGCATTCTGATCCCATGCGCCAGACAGCCAGTTCGCTGCCAGTGCTGCCGGTAACACCCCGCCGATCACGAAACCAAAGAAGCGTGGCCCGGCCATCGCCATCGTCGCAGCGTTATAGGTATCGAGCAGAGCCAGGGTCTCTTCCGCCGAGGACGGATGAGCAGGTAGTGGGATATCAAGCTCTGCAAGGCGAGCAATGACCGTGGGCTCAGGGGCAACACCTCGCCCGTTCAGACCCTCCAGGTACCGAATCCCCGCTCGGCGGCGGCCATGAGCAACTCACGCATGGGAACCTCCTATCTAAAGTCCTGGAAGTGTCTCTGACCAGAGTAGTCGCTCAAAAAAGCGGCTCATGCTCTTTTCATCAATGCGGCTCCCAAGGCGAGCTACCAGGATGTTCGCGGGATCCATACGGATATTTGGTTCGGAGGTGAGGTATTCGGCAAAGCCATGAGCTGCAAAGAGCCGGCCGATCATCTCGCGATAGCGGAAGCGGGATATGCCCAGTCCTTCGTAATCCCAATGCCAGGAGAGACCTAAGCCTACAATAAGAGACTCTTCCACAGCTTCAAACTCAAGGGCTAGAGAGAGCAGTTGGTGTGCAACACCCAGTTTGCGCCAGCTTGAACTGACCTCAACCGCGATCTCATATGCGTTCCCGATATCTTGCCACCAATGATCCAATGGCGCAAGGGAAACCTGACCTACAATGGTGCCTGAAGCGGTGTAGGCCAGCGTCAGTCTATTCTCTGGTCGTTGAGCTATCGAGAGCAACAGTTGGTGCTCACGTTCGGAAAGACGGGCAAAGGCGCGTAGACCTTCATCCGCTTTCAGACCCTCTACAAATGAGGGAGAACAGCGGCTTCGCAGGAATAATAGCCCCGCTGCCGTCTTATACGTTTTGACACGAGAGATGCGTGCGCTTCCAGACTCCTCTGGATCGTTTGCATGCTGCGTTCTTTCTTTTAACATGATTGTCGTCTCCTTAACTGGGATTTTTGCACCAGAGATCTTCTTTAACATTCGCAAACGTAAAAAGTTCATAGCCGTATTTAATCTATGGCAGGTCTAATGAAAGCCAGGCCAATCCTGGCGCCGTTGCCACTCCGGGCTGTTGATTCCGTCAGAGCTATTGGCTCCCCAACGACAAGCAGTTATGCCAAGCGCAAGCAATGCAATGAAGAGGAGGTATAGAGTAAGCATGTGTTTCTCTTTCTTTTGTTGGTATTTAACATTTAAACAATATTCCTGATCGACCCTGAAGCCAGGAAAGACTCGCATCCCTTCCTGATGCTACCTGGCTCACTCGTTCGACAATGCACCTCATAGGTGATCTTCGAGAAAGGTAGGTGATTGCTCGAACTGCTTCAACCTGGCACCGAGCTTTAGCAGCAGCACTCCCAGCTTCCCGGCAATTCGCTTGATCATGCTCCAACGATGCCGGTGTAGTTGTGCCAGCAACCGCTCCTTTTCGGCCTCGCGCAGAAGATCCTGGTAATGAACTTCATGCGCCTTCTGATAGAGATACATGTTAGGACCCATTGGATCGCCTCCTTACTCAAGCCCCTCATGATATTTTGTTTCTTGCATATGGTTTTAATATGCCTGGGGCAGTATTCATACTCGTTCAAGTGGGAAATTTCCGTTCCTGCTGCTAGCATACCTGGAGAAAGACGTGAAAGGAATAGCACTGCTATATCATGTTTGAATAGCGAATGATATCCTCATAAGCACTATTTCTTAGCAACCTATGAGGATCTTGCAGCCATAGACCCTTGAGCAGGCAGTATGAGGATATCACGCGTGATGTGAAGGTGATACAGCGCTGCTATTCATTCCATGCATTTCTCCAGGTATGCTAGCAGCAGGAAAACAAATTTCCTATTTTATCGAAGTGAGCTGTTCCGGGGCAGAAGGGGTGCAGTTGGAAGCATCACCCACGAGACAGCAATTTGCAAGGAGATCTCTATGTCTGAGAACACGGGCTATACTCATCCCGAGGTACTCGTCGATGCCGGGTGGCTCCAGGCGAATCTGGCGGATCCCATGGTGCGCTTGATCGAGGTGGATGTCGATATTACTGCCTACCAGCGGGGACACATCCCCGGGGCTGTCGGGTTCAACTGGAAAAAGGATTTGCAAGACCAGGTGATACGAGCGCCCCTGAGAAAGGTGCAATTAGAAGCCCTACTCAGCCGCACCGGGGTGAGCAACGACACCACGATTGTGCTCTATGGCGACCACCACAACTGGTTCGCCGCCTGGGCGTTCTGGATTCTCAAGTACTACGGCCACCGGGATGTGCGCCTGCTCAATGGTGGACGGAAGAAATGGCTGGCTGACAAGCGTGAGATCACCACACAAGTGCCAACTTATTCGCCTACCAGCTATGCAGCACAAGCCCCGCGCAACAGTATCCGCGCCTTCCGGGACCAGGTCTTGCTCTCACTTGGGTGTAGGGATGGTGCCCTGGTGGATGTGCGCTCTCCTGGCGAATTCAGCGGGAAGTTGCTCGCTCCTGCCAACTGGCATCAGGAGGGGGCGCAACGAGGCGGGCACATTCCAGGGG
>CATPCK010000072.1 GCA_955652655.1 uncultured Ktedonobacteraceae bacterium
GCATGGCGCGTGAAATTGTCACCGAATTTCATGATGCCGCGGCAGCGCAGGAGGCCGAAGAGGCTTTTATCCGCCAGTTTTCCGAGCGCAAGTTGCCAGCTGATATTCCTACCTATCAGATGTGCGAGCCTACGAACATTATCACGCTTATGGTTGACGCAAAGCTGGCAAGCAGTAAAAGTGACGCCAGGCGCATTGTGCAGCAGGGCGGTGTCTCATTTTTTCCGGGCGGAGAGACAGGGGAAGCGGAGCGCGTGAATGATGTCAATTTTATTGTGCCAGTGCTCGATGGCGCTATACTCAAAGTGGGCAAATTGCATTACATCAAGATCAAAGGGTAGGGAATGGCACTAACTTAAGATGAGGGTCAGGGCAGGGGCAAGCCCTGCCCCTACATTTTATGTGTTTTAACCGCATAGAGCGCTTGTAAGGAGGAAGTTAGGAATGCCCCAAGCGAGGATTGGTGTGATTGGCGGTAGTGGTCTTTACCGCATGGAAGGGATGACCGATGTTGAGGAGGTCGCGGTACAGACGCCTTTTGGAGATCCCAGCGACGTGATTACCATAGGCAAGGTAGAGGGTGTACCAATGGCCTTTTTGCCACGCCATGGGCGGGGACACCGCATTACCCCTACCGAAATACCCGTACGCGCCAATATCTGGGCGCTCAAGAGCCTGGGCGTCGAGTGGGTTATTTCGGTCAGCGCCGTGGGCAGCCTGCGTGAACACATTGCTCCCCGTGATCTCGTGATCCCCAATCAACTATTTGATCGCACGAAAAGCCGTGTGAACACCTTCTACGAGGGCGGCATTGTTGTCCATGTCACGTTTGCTGAACCATTCTGTTCTACCCTGGGCGACCTTTTGCTTACGTCGGCCCGCGAGCTGGGTGATGTCAAAGTACACGAGGGTGGGACCTACGTCTGTATTGAGGGCCCATTGTTCTCCACCAGGGCCGAGTCAATGGTCTATCGAAGCTGGGGCATGGATATCATCGGTATGACCGCGCTGCCAGAGGCGAAACTGGCCCGCGAAGCAGAGTTGTGCTACGCCATGGTCGCCTGTGCCACCGATTATGACTGTTGGCACGAGTCCGAGGAATCCGTAACTGTCGAGATGGTGGTAGGGAATCTCAGCGCTAATGTGGCCAACGCCCAGCGCATCCTGCGCAAGGTCGCGCAGAAGATTCCTGCTGAGCGCAGCGCCAACACCTGTGAATGTGCCAGCGCGCTCTCGACCGCGATTATGACCGATCGCAGCAGAATTCCCGTGGAAGCAAAGGAGAAATATAGCCTGCTGATTGGTAAATACCTGTCTTGACAGAATAAGCCAACAGGAGTAAAATAGCGTTGTTCCTGAGACGAGAGTCAGCGGAACAGACCGGTTTTCTTCCGGTCCTGTCGATTGGCGCAATTGGGTCCTGCGCGGCAGATGTCTGTGAACCCCGCTAGGTCCGTGAGGAAGCAACGGTAAGTGGACCTCTCTGGGTGTCGCAGGGGAGCCTGATTGCGCTAATCGGCAGGACCGGGCGAAAATCGGTTTTCCGTGTTATCGCACTCTTCAGTGTTGGCGGAAGATTGTAGCCCGTCGAGGGCGCGGGTATCCAGGAGAGGGATACAGGCGGAGTTAGTATACCATGTCCTCATCTTCACAATCGCTCTACCGAAAATGGCGTTCGCAGACTTTCGGTGATCTCGTTGGTCAAGAACCCGTCATTCGCACGCTCAAAAACGCGCTCAGCAGCGGTAAACTTGCCCATGCCTACCTCTTTACGGGACCACGGGGAACAGGCAAAACCAGCACCGCGCGTCTCCTGGCAAAAACGATCAATTGTAGCGCTCCGGTCAATGGTGAGCCGTGCAATGTGTGCGAGCAGTGCCGAGAGATTACCGCGGGCAACTCCTTCAACGTCATCGAGATCGACGCGGCCTCCAATCGCGGTATCGATAGCATACGTGACCTGCGTGAAAAAGTCATGATGCCGCCTTCTACCGGGAAGTACAAGGTGTATGTGCTTGACGAGGCGCATATGCTGACCACCGAGGCATTTAACGCCTTGCTCAAGACGCTAGAAGAGCCCCCGCCATACGCTGTATTTGTACTGGCGACAACGGATGTGCATAAAATGTTGCCCACTGTGCTCTCTCGCTGCCAGCGCTTCGACTTCAAACGCATTACCACGCGGCAGATTGTTGAACACGTGGAGTATGTTGCCGGGCAGGAGAGCGTGCGCATAGAGCGCTCCGCGGCTGAACTGATTGCCAGGGCAGCAGCAGGGGGGATGCGCGATGCGCTCAGTCTATTGGACCAGGCGATCGCCTACTCGGGAAATGAAATCTCGCTGGCACAGGTCCAGGCGATGCTGGGTGTGGCTGACCCGCGTGCCATCCAGAAACTCATCACGTATGTTTCTGAGCTTGATAGCGCTGCCGTCTTGCATCTTATTCACGAACTTTCAGAGGCTGGAGCTGACCTGCGACAACTCAATATCCAGGTTGGAGAATACTGGCGCGCGCTGATGCTGACGAAAGCAGGGGCTGATATTGCCGCCATTCTTGACCGCACCGAGGACGAGGTACGCGAGATCAAGCAAATGTCGCGGCTCTTCGATCTCGAGGAGTTGACAGACGCGGCTCGCATCTTCGCACAGAACGACCTCATGCAAAAGAACCAGGGAACACCACAACTTGGGCTGGAACTGGCCTTTTTGCAGAGCATTGAGCTACATCGCCGCTCCCAGCATGGTCAATTTGCCGTCCCTTTGACCGCTGATCCTTCGCTACAGCCTCGCTCTGCCTCCGCGCAATCGCGTTCCGCTCCATCCCGGGCGACACCACCAATGCCTCTTGTGCCGGAAAGCGTGTTGCCTCCCGCGCCTTCATCTCCCAGGTCCAACAAGGGCGATGCTGCGCCTGGCGCTCAGCATATTCTCCCCGTCGCTGAAAACGAGGAGGTACCTGGGCAAACGACAATATCATCTGTCCCTGCTGGCTCTAACCAGAGTAATGAACACGCGGCTACTCCAGCCACAACGGCCACAGCAGGCGTAGATGGCAAGCCTTCATTAACGCTGCAGGAGGTGAGGGAGGCGTGGGACAATGTAAAGAAGCGTGTGCGGCCAAAGAATCCAAAGACAGCAGCAATGCTCAATAGCTTCACGGTCATCGGGGTCGAGGGAACATTGGAAGAGGCTGTTGTCGTCATCCAGGCGGCTTATGAGCTGCACCATAAATATGTGCAGGAGGGTGACCGCGCTAAGGATGTAGATTGGGCCCTCTCGACAGAATTTAAGCAGAAATGCCGGGTGCGCCTGCTTGCTCCTGGAGCATCACCGCCTTCTTCACTGATATTTGAGTCGGGCAGCTTCTCGTTAAATACTGCTGTAAGGGAGACGCCGCCGCGTTCGGCGCACCGTGAGCAACCTGCTGCTGACTCACCCCCCAGATTGTCTGAGTCAGAAGCTGAAGCTCAGCTTCAGCAGGAACCGCCTGCTACTAATGGACATGCTTTCGCGGTGGAGCAATCTCCGGCAGTTGCCAAGAAGAACATTGTGAGCGAAAATACCAGTATGGGATCCTCGCTAGAAGCTGTCAGGGTGAAGGCGAGCAGTGATCCAGTAGTGCAGGAAGTCATGAGGACATTTTCCGCGAAAATCGTCGATATTCGCCTGAAGTAAGTTACTAAACGAAGTAAGGAGCACTTTTTCTATGAGTATGCGTGATATCCAGAAGATGCAGCAGCGACTTTTAAAGATGCAGGAGGAGTTGGATGCCAGCAAGTTCGTTGGCACAGCGGGTGGTGGAGCTGTGACGATCACCATGAGCGGCAAGTTTGAAGTCACCGATGTAAAGATCGATCCCGAAGCCTTTAACGCAGAAGACATCGCAGAGCTAGAGGTTATGGTATTAGCAGCGGCGAAAGACGCCTTTAATAAGGCAACCGAGGCTCAGCAGCGCATGATGGGTAGTGCGACGGGTGGTCTAAGAATACCAGGAATGTTTTAACTCATGAGTGATATTGCGCCACCAGTGGCGGCACTGGTCGAAGAATTTTCAAAACTGCCGGGTGTCGGCGTGAAGACCGCGCAGCGCCTGACTTTCTTCATTCTGCGCAGCCCTGCCGACCAGGCGCGCCGCCTGGCAGAAGCTATCATGCGCGTCAAGGAAAGCATCATCTATTGTTCGCGTTGTTTTAACATTACCGAGACCGACCCTTGCGCTATTTGTAGTAATCCCAGTCGTGACCAGGAGTTGATCTGTGTCGTGGAAGAACCTCTCGACCTGCTGGCGTTAGAGAAGACCGGCGTCTACAAGGGGCTCTATCACGTACTGCACGGGGCGATTTCTCCCATAGAGGGCATTGGACCAAAGGATCTACGGATTGACGAGCTGCTGCAGCGGGTGCGCACGGGCAACGTACGAGAGGTGATCCTCGCCACGAATCCTAACTTCGAGGGAGAATACACCGCGAATTATATCAAAGGGGAATTAGCTCCTCTGGGTCCGCATGTAACGAGCCTGGCGCGTGGTCTTCCCATGGGTGGTGACCTGGAGTATGCCGACGAAGGGACGCTGAGTCGCGCCCTCGAGGGCCGGCGGAACATGTAAAATGGAGGGGCAATCCGTGTAAAAAACGGCTTGACATACTCATGTGTGTATGGTACTCTTGTTCTAGTTTCGGAGCATAGACCTGGAGAGAGGTCTATTTCCGCTTTTTCAACCCTGCAGAAGAATACCTATGTGTGTCAACCAAGGAACTGAGGAAGTGCAGCAACTGGCTATGTGCTTGTTTGTTATTTCTTGTCATGAAAAAGGAGGAATGCAGGGGCGGTGAAGAGCGGGAAGGCGGCAACCATAACCCTGTCTGTACCACACACCCTGTAAGCAGTAAAGCGAATGAATAAAAAGGAAAAACCCGTTTCAGAACGAAGCAATTCAGCTGTACCTGTCGC
>CATPCK010000073.1 GCA_955652655.1 uncultured Ktedonobacteraceae bacterium
ATGGTCCGCCCATCCATGCCAGACAGCCGAATATCCAGGAACAGCAGATCCGGGAACCGCTCCTGCATCTGTTGTACGGCTTGCCCGCTCACCTGTGTTTCCACGTCATACCCTTCATCCGAGAGCATCTCGTGCAGCATATCAGCGATCGCTGGATCATCATCGGCAACGAGTATTCTTTCACGCATGCTGCTCTTCTCCTTCTTCCCGCGCCTGGTCGGCTGCTGGCTGCGGCGCGAGTGGGACGGTAAAGAAAAAGGTGGAGCCTACGCCTGTGCGACTTTCCACCCACATTCGTCCCCCCTGTCTTTTGACAATCTGCGCCGAAATATAGAGACCAAGTCCAAGACCGGGGAAGGTCCCGTGCTCCGGGTCACTCACGCGAAAGAAGCGTTCAAAGACGTGTTCGTGTTTCTCGGAGGCGATGCCAATGCCAAAATCCTGCACGCCAATGGTCGCGGTGTCCGCATCGGCGCGGAGCTTCACCAGGATGGTGTCGGCCTGGGGTGAATATTTGATGGCGTTAGAGAGCAGATTGGTGAGGACCCGGCCGATGTGCTCACGATCTCCGTAGACCGGGGTATGGACCCCTCCCTCGATGCGAATCTGATGCCGTTCTGTCGTGTGCCCCAATTCCTCGACCATGTCTCGCACGAAGGCATCCAGGTCAAACCGCTCGTTGTGCCAGGACAGTTTGCCGGCCTCTATTTTGGTGACGTCCAGCAACTCGCCAATCAGGTTGATGAGCTTGTTGAGTTGCGCATCCATTTTGGCGAGCAGGGCCGCCGAGCGCTCATCGCCTGCTTTGCGAAAGCGGTTATGAAGCATCTGCGTATAGCCTTTCAGACTGGTGACGGGCGTCTTGAGTTCGTGGCTGGCAATCGCCATAAATTCCTCGCGTTGCTCCAGCAGCTTCTGCTTGTGTTCTTCCGCCTGTTTGCGGTCGGTGATGTCCTCCATCGCCAGAAGGATGAGCGGGACGTGATCGATGCGGTGAGCATTGAGCAGCATGGTCTTGCGTCCAATCCTGGGAAAGGTGTACTCCACCTCGTAATCCGTGAAGGAATGATTCGCGGGGAGAAGCTTCTCCAGGAGTGTTCGCAGGGTGGGAATATTCCACTGACCGTTGTCCAGCTCGAAGAGCAGGTGATTCTCTGTTTCCTCGGGCACGGTCTGAAAGAACTGGTAGAAGGCCGGGTTCACGCTTTGCACGCGCATCTCTGTGTCCAGGACGAGCAGTGGCTCACGGATGGTTTCCACAATCGCCTCCGCGTAGGCCCGAGCTGCTTGCAGTTGCGCCTGACGCTGCTGGAGTTCCTGATTGATGACGAGCAGCTCTTCGTTGCTGGCCTGAATCTCTTCTTTGGACGTTTCCAGTTCTTCATTGAGGCTTTGGAACTCCTCATTACTGGAGAGGATCTCCTCGTTGGCCGATTGCAGTTCCTCATTGGCGGCCTCCAGCTCCTCAATAATGGAGCGCATCTCCTCGTGCGTGGCCGCCAACTCCTGCTCCACTTGCCGGATACGCCGATCTTTGGCCCCACGTCGCGCCGTCCCCGCAGGCTTTTGGTTTGGTGCCGGAGGTGAGGCTTGCGGAGTGGATGGCGTGGGCGTGTCTTCAAAGAGGATCACATAGTAGCGTTCCGTGGCGGACGCCTTCACGGGAATCACTTCCACGGTGACCTCACGGAGGACGCCATGGTCGCTCAGTTGGATGCCCTCTTTTTTCACCGGCTGTCCGCTCTTTCTGGCTTTGGAAATGGCAGTCCGCAGCGCGAGTCCCAGGCTCTCGCGGGCCATCTTGAAGAGGTTGAGGCTGGCACGGCCTGTCGTCGGCTCCAGATAGGGGCTGGTGTGTCCATGGAACTGGAGGATCTCCATCTCCGCATCGATCACCACACTGGCCGGGGCATAGCTGGCCAGCAGGCGATCCGTCTCTTTCTGGAGATCAAACTCCCGGACGCCCTCTTCTTGCAGCATGGTGTGTCCCTCCTCGCGTGGGTCTGGATGTACTCCTCTCGTCGACCTGTTCATGGGACCGACGAACGGGGATCGCGCACTGGTGGATTTTTTCACATACCACTGTTGTTTGTATTCCCCGAGATGCCTAAAAAGATCGGAGGCCGTCCCGATGGTTTCCGAGAGTCCGAGCAGGAGAAAGCCCTGGGGGATCAGCGCATAGTGAAAGGTCTGCATGACCTTCTTCTGAACCTCTGGCTTCAGGTAAATCAGCACATTCTGACAACTCAGCAGATCCAGGCGGGAGAACGGTGGATCGCTGAGCACATTGTGCCGGGCGAAGACGCAGAGATCGCGGACGGCCTTGCGAATCTGATAGTTCCCATTGACTCGCTGAAAGAAGCGCTCGAGGCGCTCAGGGGAGAGATCACCGACCGCGCTTGGCGGATAGAGTCCTGCCCTGGCCTGCTCGATCGCCTGTGCATTGAGATCCGTGCCAAACAGTTGGAGCGGGATCGTGAGCGACCGCTCAGCCAGAAACTCCAGCAAGCAGATCGCCAGGGAGTAGACTTCCTCTCCGGTGGAACAGCCCGGCACCCACACCCGGATGGGGGAACGTGTGGATTTCGCCTCCACGAGACGCGGAAAGGCCTCACGTGCCAGCGCGGCAAAGGTGGAGGGATCCCGAAAAAAACTCGTCACACCGATCAGCACGTCCTGGTACAAGGCCTGCACTTCGATCTGGTGATCTCGCAGATAGGCCAGATACTGGGCAAAGCTGTCCATCTGCTGCATCACCATCCGGCGCAGGATGCGGCGCTTGAGCGTCGTGGGCTTATACACGGTAAAATCCACGTTCGTGCGTTGGCCGAGCACACGCAGAATCTGCTGGAACTCCTGCTCATGTGCAGCAACCCTCTCGTCCGTGTCTACCGCGTGCGACTGCTGGACATACGGATGGCGACTGATCCGGGTCAGTTCCCTGGCAATCTTTTCAGGCGATCCGATGAAATCCACGCACCCGGCAGTAATGGCACTCTGTGGCATCCCGAAATATTTGGCCGAGGTTTCCTCCTGGGCAAAGGTCATCCCGCCTTGCGCCTTGATCGCCTGGAGTCCGAGCGTGCCATCGGAAGCCGTCCCCGAGAGAATCACCCCAATGACTTGCCGCTGGGAACTCTCTGCCAGCGAGCGAAAGAACGTATCAATAGACAGGTGCTGCCCACGGGTCTCTGTCCGGGGCAAGAGTGTGAGCACACCCTGTTGGAGGGTCATGTCAGTGTTCGGGGGAATGACATAGACATGGTCAGCACAGACTTCCATGCTCTCCCTGACCTCGCTCACCGGCATCTGTGTGGCTCGAGCAAGCAGGTCAGTTAAGAGGCTTTCATGCGTGGGGGTCAGGTGCTGCACAAACACATACGCCATGCCCGTATCGACTGGCAGGAACCGAAGCAGTTCCGTGAAGGCCTCCAGTCCGCCAGCAGAAGCCCCAATCCCCACAATCGGGAAGGAGGGGTTCCCAGACGGCATCTGGGGAGATGAAGTGCTCGCTGTTGTGTTACTCATAGGCTTTTCTCTCGTCGCTCGCTCACGGGGCGACTCTTGACTTCAGGTGGGCAAGCAACGCCGGTTTCTGCTTGCGTTGCTTCACCCGGGCCATCGCTTCTTGCGAAATGGAGAGGCTGCGCGTGCCAATAAGAAAGCAGATCGGCTCAATGCCCAGTACGCCAGGTATTTATTGAGAGTGCCCCTGCCGATGCCGACCTCGTGCTGCACAGTGGTAATGGTCATATACGCTGACTGCCCTGCGTCGATCGTCTTGGTTGTCGCGTCCTGCAGCATGACGGTCTCCGCCGTTCATGTCCGTCCGTCCCGCGACTGGCCCACGCTTTCATCATGCATTGTAGCAAGACAGGCCGTGATGTGTCAACCATCAGGGCCTTCCGTCACTTTTGATGAAGCAGGATAGAGTGAAGATCGCTGAAATGAAGGGAACGTGGCGTATACTCGTGAATAAGGCGGACTTCGATGTGTAGGAAAGTATATGTGATAATGAGGGAAGCTTTCTTCTCTGGAGGATGTATTGTCGCAACACGATATCAGAGTGATTGGAGCCTCAGCTGGAGGAGTCGAGGCATTGATGGTGCTGTGCCAGCAAGCGTTCCTTCAGCAGATTCCTGGCCCGAAAGAGCTGGGTCTTGATCGTGCCAATAGGCATGGTGAGGATGTCGGCCATCTCTTCATACGTCAAGTCCTGGAGGTGGCGCAAGATCAAGACCATGCGATACATAGTCGGCAGTGTATCCAGGGTCTCGCGTACGATGGCCTGCTGATCGTGTCCCTCTCTAGTATCCACTGCCTGCTTTTCGTTGTTCACCCCCTCCAGCATCTGTTCCGCCTGCATGGCCGAGTGCCGCGCTCTCTCCTGCGTGCGCCGTTCAAGCTGTCGCACACAACACTGGTAGGCGATGCGA
>CATPCK010000074.1 GCA_955652655.1 uncultured Ktedonobacteraceae bacterium
ATTTCACCATAGTTGATCGTCGTTCCTGGTGGTATGGTGCGTAACATTGACCAGACCTGCTGCTGGAAGACTGTGCCACCGGTACTTACAGGAATCGAATCCAGGCAGCGATAGTTACCTGCGAAATAGTCACGAATGCAGTTGCTGAAGCCACAAGGATCGATTGTCTGCGTCAGGTGGATGGGCCCATAGCGGCGCAGGAGCAATGTCATCATGCGTTGTTCGTAGTCCGCAAAGTCAAGCGAACACATTTGCTCTCCATCAACGATGATTAGAATGGTGCCAATGGGAGAGTCAATATAGTCAAGCTGTAGTTCTTTCACTTTTTTTTCCTCGCTGCGCTCGCCCCGCGATAAATCGCGGGTCTACACTCGATAAATCGCGGGTCTACATAAGCATCGTGATATGGAGAGGCAGATCTCGGTGCGGCCCTGTGTCTCAAACATGCGTCATGTCCTGGGCTCCAGGACCCTCTTGCGCTGTGGCAGTCCGATACCCAGGCGCAACTGCCCAGTATCACGACCGAGGAGGCCGGAGAGTACCCAGTCCACCACCAACCGTATGCGTTTTGTCCACGAAGGGATGCGCATCAAGTACACCAGATGCCAGAGTATCCAGGCGAGAATTCCGTCAAACGTGAGCGGGCCAAGCTCGGCTACGCCTGTGTTGTGGCCGAGCAACGCCAGGTGCCCAAGGGTGGTGTACCGGTATGGCATGGCTGGTCTCTTTGCGTACTCCGCTGCAATGGCCTCGCCCACGTAGTTCCCTTGCTGCCGCGCGGCCTGCGCTGTTCCTGGCACGGGAGCCATGGTCATCGAGTCATGCGCCCAGGTGACGTCGCCGACCACGTATACATTCGGATACTCAGGGATGCGGAGGTGGTCATCGACGATGATCGCACCATTGCCTGCGTGCTGCACCGGTAACTGGCGAACAACGTCCGGTGCCGTGGTTCCCGCAGCCCAAAAAAGGGTGCGCGCAGGAATGACCTCTGCATTCGTCTCGACCGTCGTCTCTGTGACTCCTGTGATGCTCCTCCCCGCCAGCACCTCGATGCCCTCCTGTTCGAGCACCTGGTGGACCAGACGGGAAGTGTTCGGCTTACTCATGGGAAGCACACGCTCTGACCGCCCGATCACGACGATGCGGCTCGTCGCATCGGCCAACCATGGATACGCGCTGAAGAGTCCTGTGATGAGGTAGTCGTGGATAATCGCGGCCAGTTCGACCCCCGTGTCACCTGCGCCACCGACGACGAACGTCAGCCACGCCCGTCGCTCCTGCGGGTCCTCGGTCTGATGGGCAGCCTCGATGGCATCGATCAGATGGTTGCGCAACTGCAACGCGTCGGATGGGGTGTGGAAAGGGAAGGCATACGTACGCAGGCCAGGCAGGTCCGGCACTGCCGTGTAGCTGCCTAAAGCGATCACGAGAATATCAAAAGGACGTGTGCCAGCAGAAGTCAGCACCTCCTTTCGGTCAAGGTCAATGCGCTCCACCTCGGCGTGCAGGACGTGAAATCGCCTGCCCTTCTGAAAGTCGCGGATGGGGACGACGACGTTGTTTGGACTCGTGCGCCCACTCGCCACGGTCCACAGTAGCGGCGTAAAGAGCAGATCGTTGTCCCGGTCTACAACCAAAACACTGACGTCATCTGAAGGTCTGAGTTGCTGATCCAGTTTCAACGCGGTGGCCAGTCCGCCAAACCCGGCACCAAGAATGAGTATTCGGGTGCTCGCGCTCCGATAGGACTCCTCGGTCCCGCTCACGTGTTCCACCCGATGCTTGTCCACGCGGCGCCTCATCAGTTGCCTGTTCGCGAGGGCGACCCCTGCCGCCACAGCCGCGGCCAACGGCAAATACTTCCTCATCTGCTCCTCCTCTCACTGGAGCTGGCTCACTCCATGTCTTCCTCTACGATATCAGATCAGGAGATGAGTGGCAAGGGTCATTAACAAATTAACATAAATGGTCATGTCCGAAATCCGCTAGCAATAGTACAGGCTTTTGAGTATTATGGGATGTATGGATACAGTACTCATTCACGACGACTTTGATCTCTGTTATCGAGCAATTTGCAGCCGCGATGCTCGCTTCGATAGGCGGTTCTTTACGGCGGTCACCTCGACTGGAATCTACTGCTCAGCGACTATAGGGTTGGTCAGTGTTCCCAGGCGCTCGATTTCGATAGTGATTGTATCTCCTGCTTTCATGAACACCTGTGGCGAACGGGCATTGCCGATGCCTGGCGGTGTACCCGTCATGATGACGTCTCCAGGTTCGAGCGTCACGATCTGAGAGATATAACTGACGACGGAAGGGACGCGAAAGATCATATCCGCTGTGTTGCCGTCTTGCATCACCTCACCATTCAAGATGGTCCTGATGCTCAGGTTGTTGGGATCGGGTACTTCGTCGGAGGTGACCAGGGCGGGTCCTAACGGGCCGAAGGTATCGAGCATCTTGCCTGTCGTCCATTGTGAGGTGCGGAACTGCAGATCGCGTGCGCTGACATCGTTGGCAACAGCATAGCCGGCAACGAAAGAGAGTGCTTCATCCTCGATGATGTATTTACCTCTCTTGCCCATAATTATTGCCAGCTCTCCCTCGTAGTCTATCTTATCACTGATGCGAGGAAGAACAATCGGCTGACCGTGGCCGACTAGCGAACCGGCAACTTTATGGAACAGGATAGGGTATTCGGGTATTTCCATACCAGCCTCGGCAGCATGGTCTCGGTAATTCAACCCCAGGCAAATGACCTTGTTGGGACGCAGCACCGGCGACAAAAGCGATACCTGTTCGCTGGCATACACAATTCCTCG
>CATPCK010000075.1 GCA_955652655.1 uncultured Ktedonobacteraceae bacterium
CCCATACACTGTAGGAGCCGATTTATCGCGCTCACCGCCGATTGATCGGCCCTCTTACGCATCAACCTAACGAAATGTGGACGGGTCTCCTGTAGGGGCGGGAGTGGGGTGGAGAAGGGTGGGGACCCTTGTGGTCGCCCGTGCGGCCTTGGGTTTCCCCGTGCAGGATCACCCTCTCACTCCTCTCCACGGCGGGCGACCACAAGGGCCCACCCATCCACATCCCAGCCACCCTCGCCCCTACGGATACCCCAACTCATTGTTCTGTCTGTCCACCAATTGTTCTGTTTAAACTCCTTAGGTTGATGCCTACACCGCCGATTTATCGGCCCTCGGGAGATATTCCACCATCCAGAGAAAAAGGTAAAAAGCATTATTTCCCCCCCCATCAGCATACTTTAAGTATACTATGGAGGGCGAGCTGGAACAAATAAAACAGGAAAAATGGCACTTTATGCTGGTGCAAAGAATAAACAAGAAGTGAAATCGTTTTTCTCTTTCTCCCCTATTAGTCCTGGTACTTTCCTACCACAATTCACTATGTGCCATTACGTTTCACCCTGCCTATGTTACACTAACCCTCAGCGTCTCAAGTACGTCCTTCCGGGTGATACGTAGGGGCGCATTTCATTGCGCCCGGTGACGGAAAATGACTCCCCAACAGGGCGCGATAAATCGGGCCCCTACGCTTTTACAACGTTTCCCATCTTAAAGGACGGAGGCCCAACTTGTTTTGCGCCTTGTAAAACACGGTCGTTAACTGTCTAGAAGGATTGTAATGCAACATTTAGTTTCAGCTTGTCAAAGCGTTTTCCGTAGGAAGATAACCATGGTAGTAATCGTCCTGATAATTCCAGCGTTGTTAGGGCTAGGTAATCTCGTAAAGCAAATGCCACAGCTCGCGGGCATCGCGAATTGCTCACCTCATACAATGGGACACCGCAGCACGCAAAGTTGCCTGAGGGCTGCCGCCCTCTCTGGCTCACAGGCGATTGGGCAGACCAATCATAACCTGAACAGTGACACACCTGGGCTAGACCCGGTGAAAATATCTAAATTGAAGGAAATGTACGCATCCAGGCAGGCACGTATGAACGAGAAAAAGGCAACTCCTCCCCAGGCCAGGATAGGCCTTTCTCCGGTAAAAACAATCCCAACGCCTGTACCAGCAACCCCAAATCCGCCACCAACAAGCTCTACTCCACCTCCGATACCATCAGGTCAAAGCTCGGTAGCGGCTATGATTTATCAGATATTTGGATCCTACGCGGCCAGGGCTCTGCAGGTAGCAAAATGCGAATCGGGCCTGAATCCCGGCGCGTATAATCCCGTATCCAACGGTGGCAGCCATGCCGCGGGCGTCTTTCAAATCCTGTACCCAAGCACGTGGATGAACACCTCTGAGGCATCAAGCTCTCCCTTTAATGCACAGGCCAATATTCTAGCAGCGCATGAGATATTCGTGCGTGATGGCTATAGCTGGCGAGAGTGGTCATGCACCGCTTAGCCCGTAATGTATCTGTTAAGCTTGAGCCCATCTATTCTTTGGCTCGCTCCCAAATCGTGGGCGGGCGGCCTGGTTCCAGCGTTCTTGGTTGGCCACCTTGCTTCACGCTCTCCCAGATGTTCAATCGCTTTTTGGCTGCGGGTCCCCACCTCGACTTGCGCTCGTCGAGGAACTTGTAGCGGGCAGGCGACAGTGTCTTTAATGTATCCGGCTCATTCACATAAGCCATGATCGCTTCGGAAAAATCGTCGCCTGGATTGTCAGTCATGTAACTGGTGAGCGGTCGCTCTTTCCATTTCGATAGGTACCAGTTCTGCGGCGTAATATGGGCCTCCGCAGGCAATGGCGTGCCATTCTCTAAAGCTTTTTCGACTCCGGGTGCTTGAATGTCATACAGTTCAGGTGAACTCCCCGCCGTCCAGCCTACCGCTCTCCGGTAATCTGTAAACAAAGTCGGGTCTTGCTGATATTTGTCGAATAACTTTTCCTCTTTGACTCATAAATTTTCATGAGTATTTGACCCACAAGCGTGTAAAACAAGCAAACTCCGGCGCATATCTTTTCCACTCACTCTTTTCCTGATGATGATCAGAGCCAAACGTGCATTCTTTCGTTCATTTTTCGGGAAGCAAGAAAAGATACTTGTCAAAAACGAAAAGATACACGTCAAAAACTTGCGTATTCACGCATAGGGAGCTATACTTGCTCGTGGGAGAGCCTTTCTTTGAACTGTGTGTCTTCATCCTGGAGGACGGCGGATGCTCACTGACGAAGAATTTCACGCCTGGGTTCGGCGCAATCAGATTGATCCCTCCACTGAAGCTGTGCTTTCGCGCATTCGGTCTTCGCCGCCATCTCGCCGCGTGCGTGGGCGGGCCTCGAATGTGAGTGGACGGTATCCATCCGTGAAAATGGGCCGCTCCATTCAATTCGAGAGCCAGCATGTGGAACTCTGGGCCATCTAGAGGTATCTCCCGGATAACGAAATGGTAGGAATTAGAGCAATTTGCAATAATGCCCTCGACTTTTTCAAAGACCAGCATCTATCCCAAATACTGGCTCGTCAGCGAATGCTTGGCGCCGAGTAGTTCTCGCGGTGTACCCTCGAAGATGACCATGCCGCCCTTATTGCCGCCTTCTGGACCCATATCAATGATCCAGTCTGCGTTGCGAATCACATCGAGATGGTGCTCAATCACAATCACTGTGTTCCCGCCATCTACCAGCCGGTTCATGATGGTGAGCAGGCGACCAATATCCGACAGGTGCAGGCCAGTTGTCGGCTCATCCATGACATAGATACTGCCCTGCTTGTGAAGTTCGCTGGCCAGTTTAATCCGCTGGCATTCTCCGCCAGAGAGGGTGCTCAAGGGCTGGCCGAGGGTCAGGTAGTCCAGACCCACGTCGCTCAAAGCCTGGAGCTTTGACTGCACTTCTTTCATCTTCAAAAACGCCAGTGCCTGGTGAACGGTCATGTTCAAAACATCAGCAATGGATTTCCCGTTCAATGTGTAGGCCAGCACTTCGTCCTTAAAGCGCTTCCCGCCGCACACGTCGCAAGGAAGCTTGACCCCCTCAAGGAAGCCGAGGTCAGTGTAGGTCACGCCGAGCCCCTGACAGTTGGGACAGGCACCCTTTGAGTTAAAACTAAACAAACCAGCATCGGCATTGTTGGCTGCCGCAAAAGCCTTGCGCACGTCATCCATAATGCCAGTATACGTCGCAGGGTTGGAACGACTGGATGTACTCAAGGATGATTGGTCAATCCCCACCGCTTCCCGGTGTTGGCGGAGGAAGGCTTCATTGATCAGCGAGCTCTTGCCCGAGCCGGCTACACCAGTGATTACTGTCAAGACGCCAGTGGGAATATCCACGCTGACATCCTTCAAGTTGTTGACCGTGGCATGGACAATCGGCAAGGTGCCAGTAGCTTGCCGGAATGTCTCCTTGAGCGGCCTTGTATGTAGCAAATGGTTGCCTGTGAGGGTATCGGCTTTGAGCAGGTCGGCGAAACTGCCTTCGTACACGACCCGCCCCCCTTCGCTCCCGGCATACGGCCCCATGTCGACAAGGTAGTCGGCTCTTTTGATAACATCGGGGTCATGCTCCACCACAATCACGGTGTTGCCTTTATCGCGTAATTTCTCCAGGAGCTCGTTCAAGCGGTGGACATCGCGCGAGTGCAGTCCAACACTCGGTTCGTCAAAGATATACATGACATCCGCGAGGCTCCCGTTGAGATGCTTGACCATCTTGACGCGCTGGGATTCACCCCCGGACAGTGTGTCGGTTGTTCGATCCAGGCTGAGATACTCCAGGCCGATATCCACCAGATGTTGCAGCCGTTCGGTCAACGTGCGAACGATTGGCGCCGCCGCCGGTTCTGTGATACCCTTGACTACCTCTAAAAGCTCATCAACCTCCATCGCTGCCATGTCGGCAATAGTGTACCCCTTGACCTTACAGCTTAAGGCGGCCTGGTTGAGCCGGGCACCCTTGCAGAGCGGACAGGGGCCGAGCTTCAAAAAAGGCTCGACCTTTTGCCGTATGCGAGACGAGAGCGTCTGGATGTCCCGCGCAACGAACTTGCGATTGAACTTGTACACCAGACCCTCATAGGTGTTGTACGGCAGACCCTTATATTTGCGCGGTTCGCTGTAGAGAAGCAGGTCCAGTTCCTCTGTTGTATAATCGGCTATCTTGTTGTCGTTGTCGAAGAAGCCAGAACGCACATACAGATCGCTTTCCCAGCCGGCCAGTCCTGGGGCGATGACAGCTCCCTCGTTCAGCGATTTTGTTGTATCAATCAGCGCCTCGGGGTCAATGCCGATCTTGCGGCCAAGC
>CATPCK010000076.1 GCA_955652655.1 uncultured Ktedonobacteraceae bacterium
CACTGAAGATATGGCGAGTTGAGGTGGTGTATCAGGGTAGGCTGCTGGGAGTTGGGCATGCCACCGTTTAATGTGTTCTCACTGCAAATATTGTGGAATGGGGAGGTAATCAGGATGACACGCTGCATCTGGTGCTTCTTTAAGAGAGTAAGGATATGCTCACCTCAGTTGGCGTCACCTCTTCTTTTCTGGCGCTCCTGTATGAACCTGTTCAAGGCTTCGCGTGTTATCCTGTAGTCCTGTTTGCCAATTTCGACAATCTCGATTTGCCCAGTTGCTACCCACCTGCGCACAGTACGTATGCTGACCTTCATAATTCTTGCCACGTCTTCGGCGGTTAGCAAGGTGTTTTCGCTGCTCATCTAGACTTTCACCAGAGGATTTTTCCCCAGTATACAGAGCAAACGTAGCAAGCACAATATGTTATCTGAGGCCATCCAGGTCGTTTTTAGTCATGATATGTCTTTCTCTGTCACTCTCTGTCTTGCAATACGTCTACTTTTCGTATATACTGATTAGCAAAAAGTGATGATGCAACTGCTAGCTACGACAAGAGAAAGTGTCCAGACCTACAATCATGTCATGGAGAGAGACGAATAAGAGATGGATAGCTCCGAAGGCTTGATGCCTCCTGTCCCGGCGCGCCAACGCAAGACGCCGCCGATGATTGAGGAAGCGAAAAAGGTGCTGCGGGAACATGGCTGCGTCATTGTCGAGGATGGAGAGCATTGTGCCGTGACTTTTCCAGAGGGAACGATGCGAAGGGAAGTCCTCCCGCGTCTATACAATGAGCGGTATATCATTACGTTACCAGATGGCTTCCAGATGAGGGAAATGTATGATAGATGCCAGGAGTATAGTCTCTTATTTTTGTTGGGGTGAGTGGGGCGCGGTGAACCGGCCTCTTCGGTGGATTACATACAGACAATTCATTGGATCGTTAGCTCCACATTTGGCCGATAAATCGGCTGTGGGCGCGGTAAACCGGCCTCTACGGCTCAGTCAAGCTTCATTTGGCACGTTGGAGCCGGGCGACTGCAAGGGTCGCCCCTCCATTTCATGCGTCAATTGAAGGTTGACGCAGCACTACTAGTCTGACCACCTTCATTTGAAAAAGGAGAGAAAAAAGCGTATCCTTGAAGGAAGAGTCCATCAAGATACATTCCTGCAAGGAGGCACTGATGAATAAGCAGAGCATCGCACTGAGCGAAGAACCACGTCGGCAGGTAGAGCAGCTGGTCTCCAAGGGAGTCGCCCCGGCACGTCAGATCGCACATGCGCACATTTTGCTCAAGGCTGATAGCAGTGAAGGAGGTCCCAATTGGACAGATGAGCAAATCCATGAGGCGTTTGGGGTGGGCATCTCGACCATCTGGAGAGTGCGACGGCGCTTTCTGGAACACGGGCTCGAGAATGCGCTCACTCGTCGCCGGCAACCGCCGCGCCCGGAGAAACGCATTCTCAATGGGAAGCACGAAGCCTACCTGATCGCCCTCTCTTGTGGCGAGAAACCGCCGGGACGAACCCGCTGGAGCGTGCGGTTGCTAGCCCACAAGATGGTCGAAGTGGGCTATGTGGAGCAGGTGGGGCGAGAAACGATTCGCGTGACGCTAAAAAAAATGAACTTCAACCGTGGTTAAAAGAGCAGTGGTGCATTCCGCCCAAGAAAAATGCAGACTTTGTGTATCACATGGAAGATGTCCTGCAGGTCTACCATCGTCCCTATGATGCACGCTATGCGCAAGTCTGTATGGATGAAGGAAGCAAGCAATTGCTCTCTGACAAGCGCGAGCGGGAGCCGATGGAACCAGGCAAGCCAGAACACGACGATAACGAGTATGAGCGGCATGGGACGGTTAGTGTGTTTGTGGCTTGTGAACCTCTGGGGGGTAAGCGCGTGGTCACCGTTAGCAAGCGGCGGACCAAGAAGGATTGGGCCTATTTCATGCGTGAGCTCATTGACATCCAGTATCCTGATGCCGACAAAATTGTGGTGGTGATGGACAATCTCAATACCCAGAGCCCGTCATCGTTCTATGAGGTATTCGCCCCTCAGGAGGCACGGCGATTGACGGAAAAATTAGAGATCCATTACACGCCCAAACACGGCAGTTGGCTCAACATGGCGGAAATTGAGTTAAGCGTGCTGGCACGACCATGCTTGGCAGATCGTATCCCGACGCTTGAGCAGGCACAGCAAATGGTGTCCGCTTGGCAAAAGCAGCGCGATCACGCTCAAGCCACCATTGACTGGCGCTTTACCGCTAAGGATGCTCGCATCAAACTCAAGCACCTGTATCCTTCCTTCACATGAAGGCGGTCAGACTACTATGGGTCCTCGGACGTTGTGCCCCAACGATCCTTTTTTTATTACAGGAAACGGTATGCATCTCAGAACGGTTTTAGGTCCCATTGCTCCTTTGAGTTAACTATTGCGGAACTCCGGCGCTATCGAGACGCAGGAGGGCAGGCGCTGATTGATGTAACCACCGTGGGCATTAAGCCTGATCCACAGGGCTTTGTACTATCGCGAAGGCAACAGACGTACATGTTGTCGCTGGTTGTGGCTACTATCGACAACCGCTTCTGAGGGAAACATTACATGACGCGCTACTGAGGAGATCGCTGACGATCTCTTGCGGTGGTCGGGTGACTGATCTTGTGCTTTATGTGGACGGCTTAAAAAATAGATGTTATGCTTGAAGGAAGACAAGTCTACACCATAAGTTATTGAGATCTAGAGCGAAAGTTTTATGAAATATCCGAGTTATCTTGACTTATACGAGTCAGGCGAATTAGCTCATAGGGCCGATCTAGCCTGGGAAATCCTACGCAGTTGTACCATCTGCCCGCAAAACTGCCGCTGTAACCGCATCGTGGGGAAAACTGGCGTGTGCCATTCGGGCACAGAGGCCATTGTCGCTTCCTGGAATGTTCATCGACGCGAAGAGCCTCCGATCAGTGGAACACGTGGCGCAGGGACTATTTTCTTTGGCTACTGCCAGGCCCGCTGCACCTATTGCCAGAATTTTTCACTGAGCCAGGGCGGATTGGGTCACCGCGTTGGTCCTGAACGGCTGGCGGACATGATGCTCTACCTGCAAAAGAAACGGTGTCACAACCTGGACCTGGTCACACCCACTCATTTCGTGCCACAGATACTGGCGGCGCTCGTGGTTGCCTGCGGCAAGGGGCTTACGTTGCCAATCGTCTATAACTGTGCTGGCTATGAAAACCTGGAGACGCTCAAATTGTTGGATGGCGTTGTCGATATATATCTGCCTGATGCCAAGTATTCTGACAATAAAAACGCGCTGCGCACCTCGAAAATGCCCCGCTATGTAGATCATAACCAGGCAGCGCTGCGCGAAATGCAGCGACAGGTTGGTCCACTCCAACTCGACGAAGAGGGTATTGCACGACGCGGGCTGCTCATACGACACCTCGTCATGCCCGAGGATATAGCGGGAACACGCGAAGTGCTGCGCTGGATCGCGGAAGAACTGGGGCCAGATACTCCTGTCAGTCTGATGGATCAATATTTCCCTGCCTGGAAAGCAGTGAATGATCCGGTACTCAACCGCCGCTTGACGTGGGAGGAATACCGAACAGCTATAGACGCCCTGGAAGAATTTCAATTGGATGCTGGTTACATCCAGGAAGACCTGATGGAACTCGATACGACGTCTATAGTATAAACGGAATCAATTAGCCGAGTCGTGCTATAATCTGACAAAAGTAATGAAAACGTATATCTTCTAAAGAAGAAAAAAAGGTCGGTACCTGGAAGACAATGTACACTGTGTACAAGCTGTTTCTCCACCCGGTACATTTCTAGGAACAGGAAAAATAGAAATGTACCTGGAGGTACCCGAAATGGAGAACCATTATGAACGACACGGCCACTTTGAGCCGCCTTTTCGCCGGTATCGAGTCTGACCTCGACCAGGTGGATGCCACATTTGAGGAGAGAGCGACATCGGGACTAGACATTCTCAATTCTGCATCAATGCATGCGCTTGGATCGCCTGGTAAACGGTTGAGAACGGCTCTCACATTACTCACAGGCAAGATGAAAACGTATCGCTTTGATAAGCTAGTGCCCCTGAGCGTCGCCTTTGAGATGGTACACCTGGCGACGCTTATTCATGATGACATCGTAGATAACGCGACGACGAGGCGCGGCAATCCAACGGTCAACGCCCTTTGGGGAAATAATATTGCGATTTTGCTCGGCGATTACTACTTTGCCAAGACTGCGGGCTTGATTGCCGATATTAACGATAACCGCATCGATCATCTTTTTTCAGATACAGTGGCGACGGTCTGCGAAGGCACAATCATGGAGATGATGACCTCAGGGCGCATCGATCTGACTATTGAAAGTTACTATGAGAAAATCAACCACAAAACCGCCTGCTTAATTGCTGCATGTTGCAAAGGTGGAGCAATCGTCAGTCAAGCCTCGGACGAGGAGATTAACCTTTTTTATGAGTATGGTTTGAACCTGGGTATTGCTTTTCAAATCATTGACGACATTCTGGATTATACCGAGGACCAGACGACAATTGGGAAACCTGCTGGCAATGATTTGCGCCAGGGTATGGTCACGCTGCCTTTGATTTATGCGTTGCAGGAACAGCCACGCAATGGGCATTATCAAGCGGTTCACGGGCTGCTGAATGGTTCATCTCAACGAGAAGAAGATTATCATTCGGTTATCAATTGGGTTACTAGAGGGGCAGGCGTAGAGCATTCACGGGCGGATGCTTATACTTACGCAGATAAAGCACGTGCGGCATTGTACCGCTTCCCACCCTCACCGGACCGTCAAGTATTAGATGATTTGATAGATTTTGTCGTCTCTCGCAATCATTAACCTGGCAGTTTTCAAGCCGTTGGATGATGGTTGGAAAGCCTGAGAGGTCTGGGGGGCATGTTTGGCGAGGCTTGCCCTCGCCAAACATGCCCCCCAGACCTGCCTAGAAGAAACCGCGGCTAATGATGATGACCAGCACCAGGCATACTAAAATCGCGCTGAGCCAGATAGCGGCCTGGAGCTTATCATTGCGCTCTTCCAATGGAGGTAATTCCTCTGGGCGAGGCAGCAGCATTCGATCTTCTTCGTCATCGATAGATGCTAGCGACTTCAACGCCTGAGCTACGCTATCAGGAACATGCTGAGCGGGAGCCTGATCAATTTTTTGTCCACTTTGAACGTCATTAAAAATACGGAATGCAGGTTGTTCAAGGCGTTGTCCAGAACCAGGGACGAGGGTACCGCTGACTGAACGCATGGCCAAAAGATCCTGGCGCAGTTCAGAAGAACGTTGATAGCGTTGGCTAACAATAGGACGAAGCCCCTTCCCCAGGATGTTATCGAACTGCGGTGAGACGCTGGGATTTAACCGTTGCGCTTGGGGAATACTGCCGTTGGCACTTGTCGGCATATTACCAGTGACAGCATGGTATGCAGTCGCCATCAATGAATACAAATCGGAGCGTACGTCTATGACGCCACGCACAAATTCTGGCGCGCTATATGCTGAGAGGCGTGTTCGATCAATGCCCGCTACAAATTGTGTTGCACTGCCAGCCAGGACGATCGAGAAGTTGGTTAGAATATACTGAGAGCCTGAACGTCCCACCAGGATATGCTCTGGACGAATGAGACCATGCACCAATGGCGGGGATTGCTGCGCGAGTAGCTCCAACACCTCGGTCATTTGCAAGCAGCACTCGATGACTTCTTGTTCCGCCATAGCTCTTCCGGTACGGCGCATACGATTTAAAAGGGACTCGCCTTGAATTGGTTCAAAAACAAAAAAATACCGCCCACGGTCGCTGAAGGCATCCCAAAGGGTAGGGATATGAGGATGCCGGCCAACCGAAGTCAATGCCATCGTCGCAGTTCGCAAGGTAGGTTGCATAACGACGGAGTCGCTTTCAGACGTCACGAGTTCGCAGATCATTACCTGTGAAGCGCCACGGTGAGCATCCTGTGCTATCCACATGGCCTCATAGACACCTGATAGCCAATCTTGTCGCTCTTGAAGTTCATGTAAGCGGTAGCGACCACCACGTAAGACGGTGCCCGGCAGTAGAGCACGCGTATTAGCACCTGATGTCCTGGTTCCACCTTGAGTTGATGCGGCATTGTTCTGCTGGTCGGAAGAAGCCTTCTGTCCTGGCTGCTCGCGCTGCTTATCAAGTAGGAGAGGATCAGTCACCAAGCGGCTTGCTCGAGGAGCATTTTGCGGATTCTGCGCATCTGGCGAATACGTACCGGCCGATCGACCCGATGGAGAAGCTGACAGCGGGCGAGATGGGACGCTTTTCGCAGCCAATGGATCACTATGTGACCCTCCAACTTGAGTTGGTGTTTGGCCAAAATTGGCTGAGGCTTGATGGGCTGATCGATTCTGCATATCATGCTCAAAACCAGAGATTGACCTTGGTGGTCTAGAGTTAATGGGGCGTGTAGTGGGTCCCAGTGGCCGGGAAGAGGAAAAAGAAGGGTGTGGTGTATTCGGCAACCCGGTTGATCCTCGTGAAGGGGTGGAAGGTTGGGAAGGAGGATTATTAGAAGCTCCAGGCGAGCTACTTGACTGTTGCCTATACGTCGACGAGCCATTCGATTGTTGTGAACTATTGTTCTCTGGAGGAGAAGAAGCGGCACGTCCGAGCGGCCCCGATTGACCGGGCATACGTATCACCAGACCACAACGGGTACAAGGGCTCTTGCTTGCATCCCACTCATTCCTACAACGCGGACAAATCATGATGAACCCCTCTCTACGTACGAGAAATACGTATTCAGGACGTGGCTGTACTTTATACGAGTACAAGCGCTCATCCGGCAATAGGACTCGCACGCATCGGATATCAGAAAAAGTGCTTCCCTCAGATAACAAATAAAAACCCGAGGTAATTCCCAAAGTACCTCGGAACCATGCAATGGAGCGTTAAGAGCATGTTCTGGGCTGAGTATAGAGGGAAACATGCATGAATGTCAATCTTTTAACCAATATTACTAGTATATTCACCTCACCGTTTGAGAGAACGCCCGATAGGTGCGATGGCGCCAATGAATCCTTCCAGGGCTTTAGCCAGTTCGTAGAGTTGCGTAGCTTCCACCGTAGAAACTTCATGGTTCGCATGGGCAACCTGGTAGAGCATTTGGACAGCGGGGTGTTTCGAGGGTGGGATTGTTTCGCTGGTCGCAGCGCCCAGCAGAGAGGCACGCATAGCATCAACGCTGGCATTTACCTCTTCTAGATGGGCTATATCTATAAAACTAGCGGGTTTCACCTGACCCTTTCCTCTATCTTCTAATCGATTCGCGTCCCATAGACGCTTTGCCTGCTTACCGGCAGCGCAGTAACAGAACTCCGGATGGGTGGAATCGGAGTTTTGTAGGCCAGTGTCATCGCAAATTGGGCAGATTGGCATAGGTGTCTCCTCATCGTCTCGAGCAAATTACAAGCTGAAATTACTATATCACAACACGTGAAGGAACGTGTATTACGAGAGGCTCTGCCTGCCACTTAAATAATCCTTGAGCATATCCTCACAATCAAAGGCCATGCGCCCGAAAACTTCTCCAGGCTCGCGCCAACACGTTTTCCCTTCACCTGAGTCCTGTGCCGTTCCAGCGATGATGGTCCCTTTATAGGCTATTGAGGCGGCACGAAAACGAGGGTCGCGCTTTAGTGCGGAGTAAACACCTACCAGGCCATTTATGATGACAGTAAAGCCGGTCTCTTCACGGACTTCACGCAAGACGCACTGTTCCACAGTCTCATTGTAACGAACAACTCCCCCAGGGATGGTATAGCCCAGGCCATCGGAGCGATCAATCAACAACACTTTGCCATCTTGCTCGATTATGGCACATGCACTCAGAATAGGTGAGATTTGCCCAAACGTGAGGAGAGCAATGATGCGAAAAATAAATCCCGCGAGCGCCCCTTTAATCTTCTCCTTCATCGTTGAAGACATCTCCCTTCATTAATGCGGCTTCTTCCTGGTTTACGGGGGAGTCTTGCATTACTGCTGTGATGCTCTGTGTTTCGATAATTGTTCTCACCAGATCAGCTATGTTCATAAAAGCAATTGATACGGGTGACTCCGGGTTACTAATGACGACAGGTTGCCCTTTGTCTCCGCTTAGAGCGGCCGCGGGATCCAGGGGGATATTGCCAAGGAGAGGGAGGTCATCGAGCTGTTCTCGCGCCTCGCGACTGCGCGGGAAAATCTCGACCCGTTCGCCGCAGTGCGGGCACAAAAATCCATCCATATTCTGGACGACTCCCAGTACAGGCACCTCAACGTCGCGAAACATTGCCAGCGCTTTTGCGGTATCGATGCGCGCGATATCCTGTGGGGTGGTGACCAGTAGAGCTCCATCGAGTTGCAATTCTCTGCA
>CATPCK010000077.1 GCA_955652655.1 uncultured Ktedonobacteraceae bacterium
GTAATCGCGATGAGCTTCACCCTCTCATCTATCATCTCGCGCAGAGCCTCGAGCGAAAGCTGACCATGTGTATCATTCGGCACGACCTCCACTACCGCTCCCGTCTTTTTGGTGATTTGTAGGAAAGCGATATAGTTACTGGCATACTCTGCCATTGCCGTCAGGATGCGGTCCCCCGGTTGGAAGGGAATGGAGTAAAACGCCATGTCCCATGCGCGTGTAGCATTTTCAATCACGGCGATCTCTTCACGTGAACAATTGATCAGTGTAGCAGCCGCGTCATACATCCGTTCAATGGCATGCTCAGCCTGTTCCGCTGCCTCGTATCCCCCAATCTGTGCCTCAAGTTGTAAATGCCCAATCGTTGCATCGAGCACCGGTTCCGGCATCAATGACGAGCCAGCATTATTGAAATGGAGAATATGATCGCAGCCCGGCGTGTCTTGACGGGCGCGTTGCAGATCAAATACCATATGTGGGCTGCTCCTCAAGTAAGTCAAACCTGGGTTGGATGAGAATTTGCAAGCAAACGGACCATCGGTAGTTTCTCCTTGACAGCCTTCCATAAATGGGCATCAGCAGTCCAGAACTCACAATTTTCACGCTCTGCTAATGCTAGATAGTGTGGATCATATGTTGCAAGTAAATTGAATTGGTGGGCTAGTTCAAATGCCCTACTGTTAAACGTCAATTTTTCTGGAAAATCAAGTTCTACCCCTATTGATAAAACTTCCGCCAGGACTTTTTTTGCTTGATCGAGATTGATTTTTCCTTTATGCATATGCTGATAGAGGACATTTGTAACCTCATATGTGAATAAGGAAGGCGCCACCATCGTTATCTCATTAATATTCCACTCGTTAAGTAGCGCTAGTGCTATGACCGAATCTGCTTCATTCACAACCCATTTAATGGCAAGATTCGCGTCAACAACAACTATATTTTTCATTTATCACCCAATTCTTCACCCATGAGATGGCGCGTTCGCTTTTCACGTTCTTGTCGGAGTATTTCTGTTGAATCTTCAAAAAGTACTCCGTTGGTTTCTTTTATCAATTCTTCGCGGAATCTGAGTAGTCGTTCAATCGCCTCACGGGTGACAGGATGCCCTTGAATCCTTTTTGGAAGGACTTCATCAGGAACATTCTCCTCAAGAATGCGCCCAATATACTCACCAACCTTTAGATCATTTTGGAGTGCCGCCATTTTAATCCTACGTCGCATTTCAGGACTGACATCTATTGTGATGCGCGTACGCTTCTTGGCATTGTCTCCCACATCATCGTCCTCATCTTCATGAAAATCTTGTTTCCGTACAGCCATACTTTCATTCGGTCCTTTCTGTGTAATATTGTCACCATGTCTCTTGACTTCTCAATTAAAACATTATGACGACGATATGTCAATGTAGCACCATGGCAGTTTGTCAACTTGGTGACAAAATGACAAAAGTAAGGAGAGGATTAAAAGATATCAGGAAGTATAACACAAACCTTCTCACATATCGGTTGGAAGCGCTCACCTGGTAAGATCCCACACCCTCACTGTCTTATCCCACGATCCTGACGCAATACGCTTTCCATCAGGTGACCAGGCAACGCTACTTACCCAGTCCGAGTGACCATTATAGGTAAATAGGGTATTACCTGTCATAACATTCAACACCTGCACCGTTTCATCCAGGCCACCAGAGGCGATACGCGTCCCATCAGGTGACCAGCATACAGTGGTCACGCCGCCAGTATGACCACTATAATTGAAGGCTTTGCGTCCTGTGACTGCATCCCACACCTGTACTGTCCCATCATCGCTCGCCGATGCGATGAGCGTCCCTCCACGCGACCACGATAAATCATTCACCTTGTCCCGATGTGAATAGTACACAAAGATATTTCCCCCACTGGTAGCATCCCACACCTGTATCGTTTTGTCTTCACTGCCGGAGGCGATACGTCGTCCATCGCCCGACCATGCTACCGTCTTCACCGCTGATGAATGACCCCGGTACGTGAAGACAGTGCGCCCGGTCATTGCGTTCCACACCTGTACTGTAGCGTCTTCGCTCGCTGATGCGATCAACATACCATCAGGCGACCAAGCGATAGCCAGCACTCGCTCTGTGTGACTATCATAACTGGCATGTTTTGCGGAGATTCGTCCCGTCGAAGCAATCCAGATATGTACCCTTTCAGACGATAAGCCACCGGTCGAAGCCATATAAACCCCATCAGGTGACCATGAGATAGCCTGTGCCTGTAATGATTGACCTCGAAAGGTAAGGATGTTGACACCCGTTGTGGCATCCCAGATCTTTACGGTCTCATCCAGGCTGCTAGAAGCGATACGTTTCCCATCAGGCGACCACGCGACTGATTCTATCCTATCCATATGGCCTGTATAGGAAAGCTGCGCCACTTGTGGGAGTACTGTCTCCTCAGCGGAAGGTGTTTTCATTGGCAGAAATGATAAAGGTAACGGTGAGAGATCATGTGGCGTTAGTTGTTTTATCCTATAACCGGGTTGTTCCAGCCGACTCGCTCGCTCCAGGGCTTTCGCGAATGCTTGAACGCTCTCGAAACGCTCATCTGGCTCTTTGGCAAGGGCTTTGAATACGACCTGTTCTACAGCTGGTGAGATCGTTGATATCCGTTCACACAGTGATGGAGGGTGCACTAAAGTGTGCTGGCTCGCTATCTCTTCGACAGTCCCTTGAAAAGGCCAGCTTCCACAGAGCCATTCGTAGACGACCACACCCAATGCATACTGATCGCTGGCAATACGTGGTCTTCCACGCACCTGTTCTGGTGCTGCATACAGGATAGTACCCTCGAACTCCTGCACCTTCTGTATGCGGTAGCCCATCTTCTGCGCCATAACTGCAATGCCAAAATCACTCAACATCACCTCGTAGTCTGCACCCAGCAGCATATTGTGCGGCTTGACATCGCGGTGAATCAGGCCTTGATTATGCACGAACTGTAAAGCCTCAGCCACCTGCTTGACATAAGATACAATAGTGGTGATTGGCAGTCGCGTACCACGAGCATGGCGTTGGCGTAGCGTACCATGAGGAGCATAGTACATTACCAGGAATGGTTCGTTGTTTTCTACGCCATATGCCAGTATACGTACGATGTGAGGATGATTAAGACGAGAGATAGATTCTGCCTGGGCGAGGAACTGCTTTACGTCCTGGCCTGCCAGTTCCGTGCGCAGTACTTTGATAGCAGCCTGCTGGTGTCGTGAGCTATCTTCTCCCAGGTACACATCGGCAAGATTTCCCTGTCCCAGTAATCGGACCAGGGAATAGCCGCCAAATCGCTGTCCTATCCACTCGACCATCTACAATCCTCTCCTCTTGCTCATCCCGCCGGAATCGTCACTCTTCCCATTCCCGTGGTCGGCATATTCGGCCCACTCCCTGCATACCGTACAGCAGTTCCGACGGCTGTAACCTCCATCCACTCGCCATTGTGTAGGTATTCTACTTTGATATCAACGCCGATCACCCCGTCGGCACCCAGTTGATCAGCCTCAAATTGCAAGCGGCTCAGCGCCAGTTCGCGAGCCTGGTACATCAGTTGCGAATATTCTTTTAGCTCACCCTGGAAGCCGCTCTTGATACCCACCAACCAGTTCTTGATGGCCCCCATTGAATAGATGCAATTACCCACTACCAGACCCATTGGTTGGAACCCTTTATCAATGACAAGCCAGAACTCCTGGCCTGTCAAGTCAGAGGTAAAAGCTCGCCCCCGGTAGCCCGGTTTAAGATCCATTGCGCTGCGTGGATCACCCATATCCTTATGTTGCCTCGCTTTCATCATCCGTAATCAGAAAAACCATGCGCTGCCCCGCTAATGTTCGCTAGCATAGGATACAGTCTTAAGAATGTCAACGTATTATCTAACCAGGCATCCCCTTTATCTTATTATCTTATCGTCTTTGAGTGGGCGGTGTATGTCGTCGGCCCACGCGCTGATCCAATATCTTCAAGTCATCGGCGAGAAGCTGCTCAATCAGCTCAGTAACGCCATCTCCATGGTCAGCCTTCGTCGTATAATCAGCCTGCTCTTTAAGCGAAGGGAGGCCGTAAGCGACGGCAACCGAGCATTCGCACAGCGACAAGAACGAAAGATCATTCTCAGCATCTCCGACGCCAACTACATTGTGCGCTGAAAACTTCAGCTCTTGTAGTGCTGCAACCAGCCCCGTGCCCTTATTCACCCCTGTCGGCAGTACCATCACTGCTTCCTTATTAAAGATCACCTGCCGCTCAAGTCCGAGTTTGCCGATTACATCAACGATCGTCTTCTCATTCGGACGCAAGCTAGCGACAATGACCCGGCCTGTTATCAAAGGCGTAACGCCACGCTCCTGCAGCGCCTGGATAAACTGCCTGGGCGGAGCATCTCCCAGCAATTTCTCAGTCGAGTCAGCCGGATTATAGAGTAGCGCACCATTTTCAGCAACAACATAGTTAAAAAGATCCAGTCGTGGAAAAGCCATTTGCAGATCCTCTAACA
>CATPCK010000078.1 GCA_955652655.1 uncultured Ktedonobacteraceae bacterium
CAGAGTGAGAAGGGTCCTTCGGATGGACCTGCATCCTTCCACGCGAGCGGAAGAGCCAAACGCTTGTGCGAATGGTAACGATGACGGCCATACAGGTCGCAGGGAGGAACATAATCAGCTGCGCTATCCCGCCGCTCAGCAGGAGAGAAAGGTTGAAGAGGAGTCCACCGAGCAGCAGGAGCAGCATTCCAGCTACCGCGACGAAGCCGAGCTTCCTGTGGGCGGGCGTCTGCTGGCTCAGAGCATGCGCCTCGCGACTCACCCGCCCAAGCAGGAGAGCCGTCAAAAGAGGATGGGCAAGGAACACCCCCATGAACGGGATCGCGCCAAGCAGCGTCAACAAAAATGGCGGGGGACCCGGGTTGCCCAACCAGAAGAAGGCTGCGGTCAGAAGGACGACCAGGAGCAGGAAGGCCAACGGGAGGACCAGGCCCCGGCGCTCACACGGACTCGCTCGCCAAGCCTGACAGAGGAGGGTTCCAACGGCACTCCAGGCGAGTGCAAGGCCCGCGACCATACTGACGAAACTCCAGACCACCAGCAGATTCACCCATGCGGGAGAAGGAGGGCCATCCGCGGGGAAGAGTGCCCAAGGCAAGAGCCAGAGAGGGATCACCGTTGCAGTGACGAGAGCGGCGAGCATACTCTTGACCCAACGTGCGTTGAGAGATGTGGAACGCCTCTGACGCGCTCGAAACGTGAAGTGGAGATGGAAATGCAGATGGATATGCCTGTCCTGCTCTACATGCTCACTGTGTTGCTGCTCGCGTGGTTCAAACCGCTGGCCTCGCGGCTCGTACCGTAAGGCATTGATCACGATGGTTCTCCTTCCACGACGCGTGCCCCGACATGCGTCAAAACGTAAACTGATCCACCAGGCTCTCTGCTGCTCATCCGAGGGCCTCCGCGTCGTGGCTCGTCGCGCGCAGCATCACGAGGACGGCCACCAGCACGGTCAGCGCGGCGGCGATCCCACCAGCCACGCCGAGTCTGGAGTCGAAGGGACCGCCGACCAGCGTGTCGACCACGGGCCGCGCGGGTCCTGGCAGCAGCGCCGCAGTGACAGAACGGGCCACCAGCATTGCAAGTAGCCCCCCGGCCAGGAGCGCAAGCCCGGCCAGCGCGAGCGCCTGTATCGCCAACGCGCCGACGACGCGTCTGCGGCTGGCTCCTCGGTCGCGCCACGCGGCAAGAAGCTCCTGCTGGCGCTCCGCCAGCCGTCCCGTGACTGGGTACAGGAGCACCACCAAGAGGCCCGCCACGATGATGGCGAGGATCCAGACGAAGAGCAGGGTATAGGAGACCTGGTCCGTGTAGTCGGCGTTCCCCTGGTAGAACCCGGCGGAGGTGTCCGCTGAGGCGAAGCCCGTTTGCTGAGCCAGTGGAGGCACATCGAGGAGCTGGTTAAGGCGCATGGTGGGGTCCGGCACGGCGTGCGAGAGGAAGGCGGTGAGGTCCTGGGGATCCATCCGCGCGTACTCGGTCGTCCCGATCCACCACGCCTGCCAGAGCGGATTCTCGCTCGGCGGCAGGGGAGTACTTCCCGAAGATCCAGAAAAGAACTGCTGCACCGATGCGATCTGCGCCCAGTCGTAGGCGTAGGTGCCAATGGCCTCGTCGCTGGTGAGGACGTAGTCGAGCGGGTGGGACTGCGCATAGTCCCACACATTGTCCTGGTTGGCCGGGTCGAACGCTGCCCGATTCGTCGGGAACACGGTGCCGACCGTCTGGACGATACCGACCACGCGCACGAGCGGCGGCTCTCCGGCGAGCGTGGTGATCGGGAGGGCTGCGCCGAGGGAGAGGTGGAGCTGGTCCGCCGAAGCCTTCGTGACCACCACCTCCAGCACGCCCACCGCCGGCACGGGAAGCCGTCCCTCGACTACGCGCAGGTCGGTGGCCAGGCGCGAAGCCTCCTCGCCGTCCAGCAGAAACGCCGGGGTGGGGGCGGCGGACGCGCCCCCGGCAGCCCGCTCCAGGGCTAAAGTGCTGATCTCCACGCGCGACGAACTGAAGTGGTAGGCATGCAGGTCAGAGGCCTCGATGTCGGCGGTTGCCTGCATGAAGGCGGAGACGAACTGGTTGGTCGGCCGCTCGACCGCGGCGCTGAGGGAGTAGGAGACGCTGCCCGAGTTGGACGGCACCAGGCCCAGGCCAAGCTGGCTCGTGACGAGCAGCACCCGCGCCACGAGAAGCGGGGTCCACACGAGCAGCACCGCCGCGATCAGGCACAACTGGATGGCCAGCGCCAGCCCGCGTGTCTGTCGACGCCGCCACAGTTCAAGCGTTGGCGCGATGAGGAGCATCTTCATGAGAGAGATCCTTTCTGCGAAAGCCGCCAGGTGCTCACGGAGCAGGCTCTTGCCTTCATCACCCACGACACGTAGCCAGAACCGCGCGGTTTGCTCCCTTTCTGTCTCGATAGCATCGGCATAGTGGTCCCGGAACGCCTGGAGCATTGGCTCCCCAAACGCCTGTTGGTGGGCACGGGGGTACAGGCGCAAAAACCGGGTGTAGAGCCGCTCTGCTCGCGCTCTCCTCTTCTCATCGTGCTGCTGTTTCATACACCGGGCTCCCAAGAGAAATTGGGGAGAAGACGGCGTTGCCCGGCGATAGAAACCACCCGCGCATAGCGCTGCAACTCGCTGGCGAAGGCTCGTCGTCCCAGCTCGGTCAGCCGATAATAGCGGCGGCGCTCATCAGCACGCGTGGGATCAGGTTTCTCGCCAGCCTCCTCGATGAGCCCATCAGCCAGCATGCGCTTGAGCGAACCATAGAGCGTCCCGGTTCCCATTTTGACCTGACCCTGGCTATCTTGCTTGACCTGCTTCATGATTTCATACCCATGCTTCTCGGAGCTGGCGAGCGCGAGCAGGATGTAGAACACTGCCGGTGTCAAAGGCGTGAACGTATTGGTTGTCTTCATATGTTGCAGTA
>CATPCK010000079.1 GCA_955652655.1 uncultured Ktedonobacteraceae bacterium
CTGCTCATCCAGGCGTGGGACAGAGCTTAACAGTCCCAGCGTGTAGGGATGGCGAGGATTTGCAAACAGTTCGTCGGTTGGAGCGGTCTCCACAACTTTCCCTGCATACATCACCACCACGCGATCAGTCATACACGCAACTACTCCCAGGTCGTGGGTGATCAAAATAACCGCTGTCCCAAACTCATCACATACTCCGCCGATCAATTCAAGAATCTGAGCCTGTACTGTGACGTCGAGCGCTGTCGTCGGCTCATCAGCGATGAGCAGTTTGGGATTGCACGCCAGGGCGATGGCAATCACGACCCTTTGCCGCATGCCGCCACTAAACTGGTGAGGATAGGCGCTAGCTCGTGTAGCGGCATCAGGAATCCCTACCTGTTCAAGCAGAGCAACCGCTCGCTTCAAGGCCTGATCACTACTTAGCTTCAAATGGATTTGTAACCCTTCCGCGATTTGTTTACCCACGGTCATTGTCGGGTTGAGGCAGGTCATGGGATCCTGGAAGATCATACCGATCTGACCGCCACGAATTTTACGCATCGCACTCTCTGGTAGCTCAAGCAGGTCCTGATCCCCAAACAGAATGCTACCTCCGGCATATTCCCCCGGTGGCTGTTGGACCAGGCGCATAATCGAGAGAGCCGTGACGCTTTTGCCACAGCCGCTCTCGCCCACCACGCCTAGCTTCTCACCGGGTTTGACCGCAAAACTCACTCCATCGACCGCACGCACCCGACCAGCTTTTACCTTAAAGTAAGTTTTTAGATCCTGTACCTCTAATAAATACTCTCCCAAGCTTTTGACTCCTTCCGCACCAATTTAACGTTCCGTCATATAGGGGTCAAGGGCGTCGCGCAGGCCATCACCCACCAGGTTAAAGCTGAGCACCGTTAAGAAGATGAGCAGACCTGGAGTCAAAACCAGCCAGGGGGCAACATCAAAAAAGCCTTGACCAATACTCACCAAATTACCCCAGCTCGACGCGGGGGGCTGAATGCCAAAGCCAAAGTAGCTCATGACCGATTCGAGGATGATGTTGGCACCGACAAGCAACGTGGCGTTCACGATGATCGGCCCGGCTGCACTGGGCAGAATATGACGGACCATCAAACGGAAGTTACGTGCCCCGATAGTACGAGCCGCCAGGACGAACTCACGCTCCTTCAGAGACAAAAACTCCCCACGCACAAGACGCGCCGCATAGGTCCAGGTCAAGATGGCTATCAAGATAATCACACTTTTCGCAGTGTGATCGGTGAAAGAGGCCGACAGGACGAAAAGGAGAAGGTAGAGCGGCACTGCCAGGGCGACATCCGTAAAACGCATCAGAAGATTATCAACGACCCCACCATAGAAGCCTGCAAACGCTCCAATACCGACGCCAAAGAAGATAGCCACGAACATCGAGCTGAGGCCTATCAGTAGCGAGACCCGGCCGCCTGCCATGACACGAGCCATTTCATCACGTCCCACATCATCGGTCCCAAACGGGTGTTGCAAAGAAGGTCCCGCTAACGTAGAGGACACATTGGCCACATTGATGGCATCGGCGTCGATCCGCCAGATCAGCGGACCCAGGAAACAAAAGAGAAACAGCAGGGCGAGGACTAGCGCACCAACGATAGCAACGCGGTTGCGTATAAAACGGTCGAAGATTATGCGCCCTTGACTACGCCGCTTCTGCACTAATGCCGGTGTTAGTTCCAGAAAAGGCTCAACTTCTTCAACCGGAGTTACATTAAGTCGATCTGATATATCCACAGGCGTTTCCTCCTCTCATGAAACAGTTGATAGCTCCTATGCTACGAGTAGTGGATGCGCGGATCCACCACAGCGTAGAGTATATCTGCCAACAGATTGAATGCAATGACAAACACAGCGCTAATCATCAATATCGCTAGCAATACGGGATAGTCACGAGTCTCAAGGGAGTCGATAAACAGTAACCCCATGCCGTGCCACTGGAAAATCCCCTCTGTAATAGCAGCGCCGCCGGCCACCGCCCCAAAATCTATGGCAACGACGGTAATCAGGGGGATAACCGAATTGCGCAGCGCGTGACGCACGAGCAGTGGTACAGGAGCCACTCCCTTCGCACGAGCCGTTCGCATATAGTCCTGCTTGACGACCTCAATCGTACTCGAGCGCATATAGCGGCTCCATTGGGCGATAAAGGTAATAGACAGGACCAACATCGGTAAGATGAGATGCTGGAGGTTATCAATAAACGCATTGAAAGGGTCAAAGGCATAACCGAGTGTCGCGCTTCCTGAGGTAGGAAACCAGTGTAGATACACACCAAAGATGTCCTGCGCGAGGAGGCCGAACAGAAAGATAGGCATCGAGATGCCGAAATAGGCAAGTGTCGTCAGGGTGTAATCAGTCACTGTCCCCTGACGTACTGCCGAGAGCACTCCTATCGGAATAGCGACGATCAGAGCCAGCGCCAGGGCAGTGCTAAACAACTCAAGTGTCGCGGGGAAGCGCTGAACAATAACATCTGATACGGGCTGATTATCGGCAAACGAGAAGCCAAAGTTGCCAATTAAGGCATTTCCTAGCCATTTGAGGTACTGAAGATACACCGGCTGATCCAGGCCAAAACGGGCACGCAAGGCCGCCCTGCCTGCTGCACTTAAACGAGGATTGAAGATCACCTGCTCCGGCCCTCCTGGTAGCAAGTGGATCAAGGCGAACATGCCAACGGATAGCAAAGCTAATAAAAGGAGCGCTTGTAACAATCGCCTGATGATATATCGTCCCATAGATGCCTCCAACAAGCCTGAAAAGAGGACGGGAAATCTTGGACATAGTGTACCATATTTATTTACCTCTGTGTCAACACTTTGTCCATGAAAATAGTGAACTCGTAGCCCCCCGCGGGTACTTACACTGTACACGTGCAAAATGTGAACAAATGATACCGTCTGCTGCAGGACAGGTGCATACTGCACCACACATTTAGGAGCCAGCCTCGTGTTGGACATCTTTGAAAGATGTCCAACACGAGGCTGCATTCATATCGACAACTGCATTGGCAACGTCAGCACGAGTACTAACATTTACCGCCGGTACACCACCAGTTCCAGACGTTCACCGTCTCCTGAGCTCCCATTGGGCCAGGGGTGTAGTTATGCACAACGTTTTTGTAAATGGCTACATCATGCGGCTCGTACTCCGTGATGAACGGGAAGTCCGTCAGGTAAATCGAGTGGAGTTGATTAAAGGCAGCCTGGCGCTGGGAAGTATCAGTCGTCCCCAGTTCCTTCGCGAGAAGCGGGTCCAGCGCATGGTTGCAGTAGAAGGCAAAGTTCCCACCACCATAACTATTGGCAGCAGTAGGAATCTGGCTACACTGTATGTTCGTGGAGTCATCACCGTCGTAGGTGTACGTTTGCTCAAACTCCGCCAGCTGATACTTGTTCGGGTCGCCCATAGGCAGGATGTTGCCGAAGAAGGTGCCAGCCGGGTAGTTCTGGATGTTGATCTTGACACCGATCGCCTTGAAGTTCTGCTGCAGGATCAACTCGTCGGCGGCACGCCAGGCATTGTTGGCTGTCGTCGAGTATTGGAACTCCAGCCTCTGGCCATTTTTCGCGCGTACGCCATCCGCGCCTTTCACCCACCCAGCCTGGTCGAGCAAGGTATTCGCGGCTGCGGGATCAAATTTCGGGCAGGATGCATCCGCTTGATATCCGGGAACAATCCCTGAGGGATGGTCGATACACAGAGGCGTTGCCGCTCCACGACGGGCGGTCTGTATCAAAGCATTATGATCAATTGCCATCGCCAGGGCCTTCCGAATGGTGGCATCCTTGAGGATAGGATTTTTTTCGTTTATCCAGATGGCCTCAAAGCCTGCAGACGTGGACGTACGCGTGAGTGTATAGTTGGAAAGCGCCTTGTACGCCGGCGTCTTCTGCACATCCAGGAACCAGGACGCATCGATTGAGCCCGACTGCAGATCTTTGAGAATGGTATTCGCATCGGTCACGAAACGGAACACGATCTTATCAAGGTAAGGATAGCCCTGTGATGCAAGATAGTACTTCGGATTACGCACTAAGGTGAAGTGATCATGTACTACGCTCTCACTTACGGTGAACGGGCCGCTGACGACGGATGGTTTCAGGTTATCAGGAGACTTCAGGATCGCATCAGGCGACATACTTGCGAAATGATGCGCTGGCATCGGCGCGTAACTGCCATCCGTCCAGATTGAGACGAACGGTTCGAAGGCAGCGCTGAGGTGGAATGTAATTGAAAGTTTGTCGGCAGAGACGTCCGCCGACTTAATCAAGTTGAAGCCTGTAGTACTGTACGCGCCAAATTTGGGATTGTCCCAGAGCTTCCAGGTGAAATTCACATCGTCGGCGTTGAGTGGCTGACCGTCAGACCATACCACGTTCGGGCGCAACTTGAACGTCCAGGTTTTGAGGTCGGCAGAGACGTCGCCATTCGCCTGAGTTGGAATTTCTGACGCCAAGCCAGGATGAACATTGCCCTTCGAATCTCCGTAGAAGAGCGGGGCATAAATGGCTTGATCGACCAGAGTCGCATACGTTTCTGAAACGCCATTGGGGATCAGCGAATCGACGTCTTCATACAGATCGTCGGTGAAAGTGCCACCTTTTACCGGGGTGCCTGCATTGCCGCTCGGAGCTGGCGTACCGCTCGCGCCACAAGCACTGAGAAGAAGCATCAGTACTGCGACGATGGAAAAGGACATCGTCAGTAAACGCGGCCTAGGTTTCTTGAGCATCATTTCCTCCTAAAAAATAAATTGAGGCTGAGGAACTTGGTTACCCGCAGGTGCGGGAACCACTCTATGTATCAGGATAGCTGCCTTCCTTACTATCCAGACACAGGTATGGATATGAGTCGCACATAATATACGTCACTCAAAGATAAATTCTCACATCGTGAATTTGCCCTCCACAAAAGTAGGTGAAGCTCTAATACCCCCTGGTCGGCAACCACTCAGTATCCACCAACCGCATCGGTGAAGGCTTGACCTGGAAGCGTTGCCAATTGCTTTACCAGGCTCAATTCGTACGCATCGGCGCGTGGTACCCCTGGTCGGAGAAGGTATGCTACAGTGTTTGCTGTCAGCAATAAGCCGAAGCGTACAATGTAGTATGCAGGTGGAAGAATCGCTGCCGGCGTTTTATCCGTCTCATCAGTATTTCAGCGGTTCGTCGACGCTGATGCGCGGGAGATGTATCTGGTGCCCATCGACAAATACCTTCGCCCAGGGTATATCTTTATCTATGTAGAAGCTATCATAGCCTGGAGGCAGTACTGGAGCAGGGTGGGCATGAGCTTAAGCATTACCTGCTGTGTCATGCTTTGCGCTGTGGAAAAGCTATTCGGTATCACCAGGAAGGTTAGCAACACTGAGCTTGTGACAATAGCCAGGAGCCATAACCTATTCAGTTGACGTCGTGCGGAGCGTATTTTCGGCCGCAGCGGCACTAAAGGGATATAGTTGCGCTCACCCGTCATACTCGGTTGATCGAGACTGATTATTTCTACCTCAGAGTCATCCGGGGGTTGTTCATGTTCTGTCTCGTTCACGAGTTGCTCCCACGTCTATTGCCCTTCAGGTACAAGACCAAACAGGAAAGAATCTTATTCACACCACTTTGAACTAGCATTGGCCCTGGTCACACCACCATTCCCAGATGTTGACTGTCTCCGAAGCACCTTCTGGGCCAGGGTTGTAGTTATGCACAGTGAGCTTATGCATACCTATATCGGATGGGCTGTACAGGACGATGAACGGATAATCCATCAGATAAATCTGGTGGATCTGATTGAAGGCCTGCTGGCGTGCTAAAGGGTCAGAAATCTGCTGCTCTTGCAGGTACAGTTTATCCAGGTTGGGGTTGCAATAGAAAGCAATGTTAAAGCCGGCCGGAGGGAACTGGTTACAAGCGAAAACAGACGAGTCATCAGCATCGTAGGTCAGCGAATTCTCGAACTCGGCGATGTCATACTTGCCAGCTACAGCGCGTGTTGCTGGTGAGGCATGGCCGCCCGTCAGAAAGAATCCGTAAAACGTGCTGGCGGGATAGTTCTGTATCTCAAGCTTGATGCCGATCGCTTTGAAATTTTGCTGCAGGATCAACTCGTCCTCGGCGCGCCAGAGGTTGTTGGCTGTTGTAGAGTACTGAAAATCGAGTTTCTCATTGCCTTTGTAACGATAGCCGTTGGCGTCTTTCTTCGTCCAGCCATCCTGGTCCAACAGGGCATTGGCAGCGGCAGGATCAAATTTCGGGCAAGGGGCATCGCGCTGGTAGCCAGGGTTGAGCGAAGCAGCATGATCCGTACAGAGCGGTGAGGCCTGCCCATGTCGCGCAGTGTCGATCAATGCCCGGTGGTCAATTGCCATTGCCATTGCCTTACGTACCGTGGGATCCTTACCCAGGATCGGATTATGAAAGTTAAAGTACATCGCCTCGTAGTTAGTTGATTGTGGATTGGATGTCAGCTTGTAGCTGGTCAATCGCTGGTAGTCAATCGTCTTCGTGACATCCAGGAACCATGAGGAGTCAACCTTACCTGCCTGCAGATCCTTAAGAATGGTGTTCTGGCTGGTGACGACGCGGAATACGACTTGATCAAGGTAGGGCAGGCCTTCGGACGCGCGGTAGTAGTTGGGATTGCGCTTCACAGTGTAGTGGTCACCCGGCTTGCTATCAAGCATCATGAAAGGACCGCTGGCAACCGACGGATTCAGGTTGTCGGATGATGTGAGAACTTTGTCGGGAGCTATGCTACTAAAATGGTGCGCAGCTATGGGGGCAAATCCGCCATCCGACCATACCGAGAGGAATGGCTGGAAACCAGACTTCAGGTGGAAAGTGATAGTCAAGTTGTCGGAAGAAACGTCCGCTGAAGTGATCAGGTTAAGACCTGTAGTATTGTACGCGGGAAACCTCGGGTTGGTCCACAGTTTCCAGGTGAAGTCCACGTCCCTGGCATCCAGTGGCTGACCATCGGACCACTTAAGGCCGGGGCGCAGGTGGAATTTCCAGGTTTTGAGATCGGTGCTAAGGTCACCATTGGCTGTTGTCGGCATCCGGGTCGCCAGGCCAGGATGCAGTGTACCCTGAGAATCGCCATAGAAGAGCGGGGTATAAATGGCCTGGTCTATCATAACTGCAAATGTCTCCGAAGAGCCATTGGGAATAAGAGAGTTTGGCTCTTCAAAGAGGTCGTCGGTCCAGGTGCCACCCTTGACAGCATTACCAGTAGTGGGTGTGCTTCCTGGCGCGGGGGCACTACAGGCACTGAGCAAGAGGATCAGCGCCGCAGCGAGGGAAAAGGCAATCATCAGAGTTCGCAACGGCGGTCTCTTGAGCATCAAGTTCTCCTCGATAAAATAACAAAGATTGAGGAACAGGTTCACCCGCTACACAGGAACCATTACAGGCGAGAGGCGCAAACGCCCTACCTCACACTGCTGAGAAAAAAGGTTGCCAGGGTGAGAAAATCACCAAATAGACGACTTCGTACCAACATTGTAACGTAATACGAAACTGTTCCGCCACATCTCACACCGAGGTGACTTCTGTTTGATTCTCTGTCCTTATGAGTTTTGAAACGTAGGAACAAACTCAAACGTGAACTAGGCAGAGATGAGGTTACATATATTGAAAAGACATTGTGACGAAAAAAAGTAAAGCATAGTAATTATTGCCTGTCAAGACAAACAGACCACTCTATTTGAGCGAAACATCATCATTTTGATTTAAGCATATATATGAAAGGATTTGAAGACGATGAAATCAAACACACGGATCGCAAACGACGTGAATGACGCAAAATATAAGACGCGCCGTGCTGCGACAGGCCGCTGGATGACACTACTGGCACGTCTTGGCTACACAGTAAAAGGGGTAGTGTATGTTGTCATTGGCTGGCTAGCAGTGATGCTGGCGATTGGCCATGGCGGTAAGGCTACGGACCAGAGTGGAGCCATACAGACTATCAACAATTTACCATTTGGTAAATTTCTGCTCGTCGTTGTCGCCATCGGTCTCTTAGGTTTCGCGCTGTGGTCATTCATCCAGGCACTGTTTGACACAGAGGGCAAGGGCAGGGATGCCAAAGGGATTGCTAGTCGCATCGGTTATGCGGTAGTGGGCGCCTCTTATGCATTGCTGAGTTATGCCACATTTCAAATTGTAGTAGGTACAGGCAGCGGTGGGAGCAATTCTACGAGTAAAACACAGGACGGGACGGCACTCCTACTGAAACAGCCCCCCGGCGTTGCCTTAGTGATAATCGCAGGTATCGGTGTTCTGGGCCTCGCCGTCTACCTGTTCGTTAAAGCCTATTCTGCCAAGTTTAAGTCACGGCTCAATCTGACTGATTTGAGCGCACAGATGAGGAAGCTGATGATCAACCTGGGTAGATTCGGGTATGCTGCGCTCGGCGTGGTCTTCAGCATCATTGGCATCTTTCTGATAGTGGCCGCGTTCCAGCACAATGCGAAACAGGCTGTAGGACTGGATGGAGCATTGCAAGAGCTCGCACGTCAGCCCTCTGGTCTATTCTTGCTGGGTATCGTCGCCTTAGGCCTTATCGCTTATGGGCTTTACTCGTTCGTGGAAGCACGATATCGTCGCCTTGGAAGGTAGACCTCGTTCGCGAGGGGTAGATTCAGTAAGGAAG
>CATPCK010000080.1 GCA_955652655.1 uncultured Ktedonobacteraceae bacterium
AGGTTTATCTCTCATGGTTCCTTATCATATGGATGTTGCTTCTAAAGTCGATGCCATTCATCCTTGAGCAAGCCAAAGTAGTGTTCGTCCCAGAAACGGTCGCGGAAGTAGAAGCGCAGGCGCAGCGTTCCCTCATGGGTAAAGCCGAGCTTCCGCTGTGGCAACAAGCTGTGTTGCCTGCATTGTATCATACATGCGAAGGATGGAGACACTGTTCTTGTTGAAACTTTATGGTTGTTTGGAGATTTGCTATGCTTGCTATCAAAGATGAGACCTTTGAAGGGCTCTTCCCATTTGCCCCACATTATTACTCTCATCATGGAATGGAAATGCACTATGTAGATGAAGGAAGCGGTGAGCCTGTGGTGATGGTGCACGGCGATCCAACGTGGGGGTTTCTGTATCGCATTTTATTCCACCACTCTCTCAACGCTATCGTTGCATTGTGCCGGATCAGATGGGCATGGGTAAGTCGGCTGTGCCGCAAGAACGGTCACTGTACCGGCTCGAGCAGCATCGGGCTAATCTTGAAGCCCTGCTGCTAGACCTCAATATACATGATATTACGCTTGTGCTCCACGATTGGGGAGGACCTGTGGGACTCGGTTTTGCCACACGGCATCCAGAGCGCATCAAGCGCCTGGTTTTGATGAACACATGGGCATTTGCTCCCTGGCCTGGAGGTCCATTTCCCCGCCTGTTGGAGATCATCCGTTCGGAACGAGGAGAGGCGTTTGTGTTGAAGAGGAACGGGTATCTGGAACCCGCTCTTTTGGGGACAACTTACCACAGCGAAAAGTTGACAACGAGCGTTTTGGAGGCATACCGCGCCCCCTTCCCTACTCCAGAATCGCGGCTTGCTATGCTGTGCTGGTCACGAGATATTCCTGTGCAGGAAAGCGACGTGTCCTATGCAGAAATGAAGCACATCGAAAAGGGGCTGTCCCAGTTCAGCGGAATACCCATCCTGCTGGTGTGGGGGATGCAAGACCCGGTACTCTCGCCATCGGTGTTGCAGCGTTGGCAGCAACTGTACCCACAGGCAACAACGTATGAACTCGAGGATGCAAGTCATTTTTTGCAGGAAGATGCAGCGGAACGCATTGTGCAGAGTATCGAGACGTTTTTGAAAGCCAACCCGTAGCGCTCAAAAACGGAGGTCCGAGAGAGAACTTCCTGGCGTGTCACGATGTTGATTGCTTTGTTGCTCCCTCGATTGACGCGGAGGGGATCGAGCCTGGAGCGTGGGTGCGAGTGAAGCGCATGATATGGGCTATTGCCTGGCGCGCTTCGGGCAAGCGTCGCCCAAGCGTTTGCCAGACGTGAATCAAGTTCGGCCATACCTCCAACTCGATGGAGACGCCTGCCTCACGCGCACATAGCGCTAAGCGCTTCGCGTCGTCCAGGAGTATATCCTCTGTGCCAACCTGAAGGAGCATGGGTGGCAATCCGTGCAAATCTGCATAGAGGGGCGAGGCGAGAGGTGTACGTGGGTCTGTTGTTCCCAGGTATGCGTCAGCGGCTTTTTTGAGCATCTGTGGCGTGAGGATGACATCTGCTTTGGCCCTGGTACGCATCGACTCACCGGTGCAGGCGAGATCAAACCATGGCGAGAGGCAAACGGCCGCGGCAGGCAGGGGCGTTTGCTCGTCGCGTAATGCCAGCAACAATGCCACTGTCAGGCCCCCGCCAGCCGAGTCTCCCATGACCACGATCTGTTCGGGCCGTATGCCCTGCGCGAGCAGCCAGTGGTAGGCTGTTCGCGCGTCATCGACGGCGGCAGGAAAGGGATGTTCCGGTGCGAGACGATACTCGACCATCAGGAAATGCGCCCCGGTCGCCTGCGCGTAGGTGGCGACTGTTGGGAGGTACATGGTGAGTGAGCCTAAGACATATGCCCCACCATGCAAATAGAGGATTACCTGCTCAGTCGAAACATGTGATTGGATGACCCATGCCGCGGGTAAACCCTCTATAACGATCGGCTCATATAACACGTCTGGTGGAAACTTGAAGTGCGATAACATGGCATCATTGGCCGCGCGCTGCTCCGCAAACGTGGGTTCTTCGAGTTTGTGACGCACACGCAACAGTCGTACAGCAGGTTTTACAAGATAACTTTGCCAACTGGGCATTGAGGTTCACCCTTCCTCCGGGTTTCTTGAGGATCAAGTTCATATAACATTGTATACCAATTATAAATTGTCGTGGGTCGTTTTGGCTCTTGACAGGGGCGAATTTATCGTATAGAGTACTCTGTAGTACAGAGTACTCTATACTGTAATAATAAACTTACGAAGAGGATGAGCATGAATATTACGCCTGATGATGCGCGGGAGGCACTGGGGGCCATTGAGCAGGTGAGAGCAAAGACGCGGGCAATGCTTGGTTTTAATGGCTATTTTCTGCTGATCTGGGGAAGTTTCTGGTTGGCAGGGGGATTGATCAGCGAGTTTTTTGGCGCGGGACGGCTGTCGTGGGTGTGGATACCGTTATATATCGCCAGCTTGCTCTTATCGGCGAAGCTTGGTATCGATCAGGGGATGCGTCTACGCAGGGAAAGCAGCATACGTATAGGAGTGTTCTGCTGGCTGATGTTGTTCTACGCTCTCCTCTGGTATATCGTTTTGCAGCCGCTGGAGACGCTGCAGGGGGCGTGCCTGCTGATCACGATAACCTTTTTTGGTTACGCGGCAATCGGAACGTGGGAATGGTCGTTGAAAACGACGATCTTCGGGCTGGTCGAGACGGCGCTGGTGCTCATAGGCTATTATCTCTGGCCTACCTATTTCTGGCTGTGGATAGCGCTGGCGTGTGGTATCCCGCACCTGGTGGTTGGATTCTACCTGTTGCGCTCCAGGAGGAAATAGTGGCGGATCTAATCGAACTGATTCACCAGCCGATTCGATTGCGCATTATGGCGGTGCTGGTGACGCTTGATAGCGACGCGCAAGTGGGATTTACCTCTTTGAAAGAGATGCTGAACCTGACTGATGGCAACCTGGGGGCGCACCTGAAGAAACTGGAAGAAGCGGGTTACATTCGTATTGAGAAAACCTTTATCAACAACAAACCTTACACTTATGTCGCAGCCACCGAGCGAGGAAAGCAGACATTCGCTGAGCATGTAGCCGCGCTTGAGGCCATTTTACAAGGGAAAGAACTACCATGATGGATATTAGAGGGCCGGTCAGTGCCTACCAGCTTGATG
>CATPCK010000081.1 GCA_955652655.1 uncultured Ktedonobacteraceae bacterium
GCTCTCCCTTATTCTAATGATATCATTACAAAATAAGCAATAATGAGCGGCAGCATTATCACATAGCCTTTGCTCATTGGAGACACGCCGCTGATTTACGAAGGCTAGTGCAGAATCAAGAGACCATTTCGGTAAAAGGAGGCACCCCTAGAACATCTCCCCATTTGATGCACGAGCTAACACAGTGAAACAACTGATACAACTGATACAACTGATACAACTGATACAAACCTCATTGGAATGAAACTAGGAAGGGCACCTACTGACGATGAATGATGAACAAACCGCAGGTTCTGTAGTGCGTGTGGGTATAATTGGCCTGGGCTATGCTGGAGAGACACATCTCAAATCGTATCGACAACTTCCCAACGTGCAGGTGGTCGCACTGGCCGGGTTTGAAGAGGACAAATTGGCGCATCTCGGCGCGACCTATGAGGTACCGCACCTGTACCGCCATTATGAGGAATTGCTGGCTCGTGACGACATCGACGCCATTAGTATCTGTGTCCCCAACTACTTGCATGCGCCCATAGCCACAGCAGCGTTTGAGCAAGGTAGGCATGTGCTATGCGAAAAGCCGCTGGCTCGCACAGGGGCAGAGGCCGAGCAGATTACGAGGGCAGCGATCAAGGCCAATCGCGTTCTGAAGGTGGTCTTCAACCAGCGCGCCCGCGACGATGTGCAGGTGCTCAAACGCTACATCGAAACGGGTAGTTTAGGGCGTATCTATTACGCGAAGGCAAGCTGGATGCGACGATATGGTATTCCTGGCAAAGGTAGCTGGTTCATCAACAAAGAAATGGCTGGTGGCGGCCCGCTGCTCGATGTGGGTGTCCATGTGCTTGACCTGGCCCTGCACCTGCTCGGTGAGCCAGGAGTGTTGACGGTAAGTGCCTCGACCTACACTGAATTTGGTGGGCGCGCTGTTGCAGCGAACAAAGTTAAGCCGGGCAAGTACTATGTGGGCAGCAAATATGAAGTTGAAGACCTGGCTACAGCCTTTTTACGGCTCGCAGATGGCACAACGCTTCTATTGGAGGCCAGTTGGGCAACGCACAGTAGCGCGGAAGACGACTTCGGTGTGACATTTTATGGAACAGAAGGCGGCGCTGAGATCAAGGTCCATAACTACAACTGGCAAGACACCCTGCGCATCTATACAGATATGGTTGGAGTACCAGTAGAGATACGCCCGCAGCTTACCAGGGGCGAAGGTCACCTGGCGGCAGTGCGCGAGTTCATTGCCGCCATTACGAGCGGCAACTGGTCAGCGAATACTGGTAGTGATGGGTTGTACCTGGCACGCATCCTCGATGCCTGCTACGCTTCGGCGCAGCGAGGCTGTGAAGTATCTATTGCCGATCATGGAACCATAGCAACTTAAATATATAACGCCGCCCCCGTTTCCAGCATAGCTTCGAAGGGCATCTGCAAGGATAGAAAGAATAAACCGATGACAACAAATACACGAGATATACATGTCACTGTCTGGAACGAATATCGACACGAGCGCCAGGATAAAGACGTTGCAGCAATCTACCCTGAAGGCATTCATGCCACACTGGCTGCCGCATTACGTAAAGCAGAGCTAACGGTGCACACCGCAACGCTGGATGAACCCGAACATGGTCTTTCAGTTGACGTGCTCAACGCCACGGATGTACTGGTCTGGTGGGGACATATGGCTCATGGCGAGGTTAACGACGAGGTCGTGGCACGCGTACAACAGCGGGTGCTGGACGGTATGGGACTGATTGTGCTGCATTCAGGCCACTTCTCCAAGATTTTCAGAACCCTCATGGGTACAAATTGCGACCTCAAATGGCGTGAAAGTAACGATCATGAACGCCTCTGGGTAACGGCGCCAGGGCACCCCATTACGGAGGGATTGGGCGAGTACATTGAGATTGAGCACGAGGAAACGTATGGCGAACCTTTCGATGTACCGCCGCCAGAAACGCTTGTTTTCGTGAGCTGGTTTAGCGGCGGTGAAGTGTTCCGCAGCGGTTGCTGCTACACACGTGGTCGCGGCAGGATTTTCTACTTCCGCCCCGGTCACGAAACGCTGCCAACGTACCATCATCCAGAGGTGCAACGTGTTATTAGTAACGCTGTACACTGGGCCGCACCAACACCGGGTGCCCCGCGCACTTCTGGCAACGCGCAGGCACCTGGACTAAAATGGAGTTCTGGCAGATAACATCCGCTATCAGGTGAGGAGGAGATCACATGAAGTTTGGCATTTGTGCTCCTTATAATGAGGTAGCCATACTGGAAACATACCCTTTCGATTATCTTGAAGTAAACGTGCAACGTTTCTTGCTCCCAGAACGCCCACAGGAGGATTTCGAGGAAGTCTGGCGGAAGGCGCGTACACTGCCAATGCCAATCGAAGCGGCCAACAGCCTGTTTCCCGCCGACATGACATTGGTGGCAACACCAACGCAGACCGTAGATACGGAACGGGTGGAACGATATGTGCAGACGGCCTTACGACGCGCCGAACAGGTCGGCATTCGCGTCATCGTCTTTGGGAGTGGTGCTGCGAGAGCCTGTCCACCGGGCTATAGTCGTACTGACGCCGTGAAACAGATTGGAGAACACCTGGCTAGATGGAGCGGATGGGCGCGAGATCATGGCGTACAGATTGCTCTTGAGCCGCTGCGTTTCGAGGAAACCAATACGCTGAATACCGTGGCTGAAGGGGGTGAACTCGTCGCGAGTATTGCAGATACTGGCGCAACACTGCTAGCCGATCTGTATCACATGGCCTGCAACGGCGAACCGCCCAGCAGCATTCTCCCCTGGACCTCCCTGCTTTCACATGTACATGTAGCTGAGAAACAAGAGCGGGCGGCTCCCGGCCGGCACGGGGAAGACTTTCGCCCCTATTTTGCGGTACTGCAACAGGGTGGGTATGACCGCCGCATCTCTATTGAATGCAACTGGCAAAACTTCGGCGGCGAGGTAGGCCCGGCAATAGAGACGCTCAGAGAGCAGTGGGCAACCAGAGCAGCAGGAGAAAAGAGATGAAATCAGCACTGTTCGTCTGGGGAGGATGGCCTGGACATGAACCACGACAATGCGTTGACCTTTTTGCGCCGTTTTTGCGGGAACAGGGCTACAATGTGGAGATCGCAGATACGCTTGATGTCTACCTCGATGAGGCAAAGATGCATGCCCTTAGCCTCATTGTCCCCATCTGGACTATGGGCACAATTACCAGGGAGCAAGAGCATGGACTGCTGGAAGCGGTCAAAAGTGGCGTGGGTATCGCGGGCTGGCATGGCGGCATGAGCGATGCCTTCCGCAACAACCCCGAATACCAGTGGATGGTCGGTGGCCAATTCGTCGCGCATCCCGGCAACATGATTGAATACGAAGTGAATATCGTCAAACACGATGACCCAATCACTGCTGGGCTGCAAGGCTTTAAGATAGTTTCTGAACAATACTATATGCACGTTGATCCATTGAACGAGGTGCTTGCCACGACGACCTTTAGTGGTGAGTATGCCCCCTGGGTTGCAGGCTGTGTGATGCCCGTAACCTGGAAGCGACAATGGGGAACAGGCCGCGTTTTTTTCTGTTCGGTCGGTCATAGTACGAAGGAACTCGTTGTGCCTGAGGTGCGAGAGATGATCCACCGTGGTATGCTGTGGGCAAGCCGCTAGCAGGGGAAGAACAAGACCATGCTCTTATATCCTCACATTAACCGGGGTGCACAAACAGGGAGCGCAAGATGACGTCGATCGAGAAAATGAACATTGGCGTAATCGGCTGCGGCAAAATCAGCTCTATCTATTTACAGATATTGCAAACGTTCGACATTCTCAACATTACTGCCTGTGCCGACCTCGATATGGAGCGTGCCCGCACACAAGCCAGGAGCTTTCACATTCCCAGGGTCCTGCATGTTGAAGAGCTACTGGCTGATCCCGAGATCGAGCTCGTCGTCAACCTGACGATTCCCAGTGCACATGCCGAAGTTGGGCTGGCAACCATTGCGGCAGGCAAAGCGCTGTACAATGAAAAGCCACTGGCGCTCACGCGCGAGCAGGGGCATCAACTATTAGCAGCTGCACAGACTCAAGGGGTACGCGTTGGCTGTGCCCCCGACACCTTTCTAGGCAGCGGCTTACAGACATGCCGCAAACTTATCGACCAGGGGCTGATCGGTACACCCGTTGCGGCCAATGCTTTTATGATGAGTCATGGCGCGGAAAGCTGGCATCCGAACCCTGATTTTTACTATCAACCTGGTGGCGGCCCGCTGTTTGATATGGGACCTTACTATTTGACAGCCTTGATTAACCTGCTCGGCCCTATCCAGCGTGTCACGGGCACAGCGAAGATAACATTCCCCGAGCGCATCATTACGAGCGAACCGAAGTACGGGACGAAGATTTCCGTCAATACGCCGACGCATATCGCAGGTGTGATGGACTTTGTGGGTGGCGCTGTTGGTGTGCTCGTGACAAGCTTCGATGTCTGGTCGCACCAGTTACCACGCATCGAAATCTATGGGACGGACGGAACCTTAAGTGTCCCGGATCCAAACACCTTTGGTGGACCCGTGCGTCTGCGACGTGCAGGTGAGAATGACTGGCGTGATATCCCGCTGACACATGGCTATACCACGAACAGCAGGGGCATCGGTATCGCAGATATGGCGTATGCGCTACGCGCGGGGCAGCCTCATCGCGCAAGCGGCGCGTTGGCATATCACGTCCTCGACAGTATGCAAGCGATCCTTGAAGCATCCACCGAGGGTAGGCACATCGTGTTAACAAGTACATGCAGTCGTCCCGAGCCACTTCCTTCAGGGACCCTGGAGACGGCCTGGAGTGATGACAACGAGAATCATTGAGTCGTGCGTGTTCGTGAGCCTGAGATCGTGCATCCATCAGAGATGCCCGACAAACAAGGAGGAAAAAGTGTCTCAAATCAAAGGACCGGCGATATTTTTGGCACAGTTTGCCCAGGATGTTCCACCATATAATACCCTCCCCGCAATCACGCAGTGGGTGAAAGACCTGGGCTACATAGGTGCACAGATCCCGGGCTGGGATAGCCATTTTATTGACCTGGACAAAGCAGCCGAATCAAAGCAGTACTGCGACGACCTGAAGGGACAAACCAATGGGTTGGA
>CATPCK010000082.1 GCA_955652655.1 uncultured Ktedonobacteraceae bacterium
ATCTATAATGGTTACTGGTTCTGGGGTAGGCCTTCTACCCAGGAGCTATGGTTGGACTTGCGTGAAGTTACGCGCAAGATCAGACCGGATTGGGAGCTCGCGGCTCCGGGGCTGCGTGAAAATTGGGAAGGGGATAAGAGGTTACACTTTCCCTACAAAGAATCACGATAGTGCGATAGCTTCGTGAAGGCGCTCCTCGACTACACCGAGGAGCGCCTTCTCGATGCCTCTACACATTTTATCGATGCTGTGTCGTTTAGATGATGCTGAGCTCTTTGCCTACTTTCTCGAAGACGTTCAGGGCTTTTGTGAGTTCTTCGCGGGTATGAATAGCAGTGACGATAGTACGCACGCGGCACCTGTCAGCGGGAACGGTGGGGAAGACAATGCCCTGGGCAAAGACGCCTTCCTCGAAGAGGCGAGTGCTGAACTTCATGGCGAGGGCACCTTCACCGACGATGACGGGGGTAATCGGCGTTTCACTGTTGCCCGTATTGAAACCTAATTGCAGCAGGCCGCGCTTGAAGAAGTGGGCGTTCTCCCAGAGCCGCTCAACGAGGCTGTTGTCGCTTTCGAGTAGATCGATGGCGGCAATACAGGTGGCAACGACGGAGGGCGGGTGCGAGGTACTGAATAGTACAGGGCGAGAGCGCATCATAAGCAGATCTTTGACGTCCTGGCTGCAGGCAACGTAGCCACCTAAGGCCCCTATACCCTTGGAGAGGGTACCTACTTGAAGGTCGACACGTCCATCGAGCCCAAAATGGCTGACGGAGCCGCGCCCATTCTTTCCTAAGACGCCACTTGAATGCGCGTCGTCGACCATGACGAAGGCTCCGAATTCTTCGGCAAGGGAGACGATCTCTGGCAGCGGTGCGATGTCACCATCCATGCTAAAGACGCCGTCGGTCACCACCATGACTTTACTGGCACCGCGCGACTCCTCAAGCACGCGACGCAGCCCGGCCATGTCTTTGTGTGGATAGACTTTACGCGGTGTCTTATTGAGGCGTATGCCGTCGATGATGCTGGCGTGATTGAGTTCGTCGCTGATGATGATGTCCTCGGGAAGCATGAGGGCCGAGATGACTCCCAGGTTGGTAGCATAGCCGGACTGGAAGGTGAGCGAGGCTTCGGTATGTTTGAAGCGGGCTAGCTTTTCTTCGAGTTCAACGTGGAGCGACATGGTACCGGCGATGGTACGCACGGAACCTGAACCAACGCCATATTTTTCAATGGCCTTGAGTGCTGCTTCTCGCAGTTTGGGATGAACCGTCAGCCCGAGGTAGTTATTTGAAGAGAGGGTGATGACTTCGTGACCATCGATGATAACGGTGGCCTTCTGCTCGGTTTCCAGGACGCGTGGACGATAAAAGGTACCTTTTTGGCGCAGGGTGTCGAGCTCACCTGCCGCAAATTGTTGTAGTTTGTCCATGTTTCTCCTCTTCCAGGGGTTATATCCTTCTCGCGGGTAGAAATGGGGCAGATACACCCGGCACAGGCTCCCGGCAGGGATGCCCCTCATAGGGAGCCAGCATTCCCTAAAATCCCGCAAAGAAACACCCCTACATTGTCATGACTATCTTTCCACAATCGCCGGCTTTCATGACTTCCATGGCTTCATGAAGCTGGTCGAAGGATAGTGTATGAGTGATTACCTGCTTGAGATCCAGTTGACCAGCTTCAAGGATGCGACGGGTGCGATACCAGGTGTCGAAGATGCGACGGCCAGAGATGCCAAAGATGGTCGCGCCCTTAAAGATGATATCGTTGGCAAGGTCGAGTTCGACCGTGCGCGAGGGGAGGCCCAGGAGAGAGACTCGCCCACCGTTACGCAGCGATTTGAAGCTCTGTCGTATGGCCTGCGCGTTGCCCGACATTTCCAGGCTGACATCGACGCCGAGACCCTCGGTAATAGCGAGGATCTGCTGAACGGGATCGACTTCACGGGGATTGAGCACGTAGTTCGCACCCATTTTTGTGGCGATCTCCAGCCGTTTGTGATTGGGTTCGACGGCAAAGATGGTACTGGAACCAGAGACGCGGCAGAGACCTACTGCCCAGAGACCAATGGGGCCGCAGCCGAAGACGGCTACGGTTTTGTTGGTGATGTCGCCCGCGAAGGTAGCGTGGACGGCATTACCAAAGGGTTCCTGGATGGAGGCGACGGTATGATCGATTTCTTTGCCGGTCCTCCAGGCGACGTTCTCAGGGATGGCGATGTATTCCGCGAATGCACCGTCACGATCAACGCCGAGTATCTGTACGTTACGGCAGACGTGGGCCTGGCCGGTACGACATTGATAACAATGACCACAGGCGATGTGGGTCTCGGCGGCGACGAAGTCGCCTGGGACGAGGGTTGTGACTTCGCTGCCGACTTCGACGACCTCGCCAGCGAATTCGTGACCAAAGATACGGGGGACGGTCATGCGACTCTGCGCCCACGTGTCCCACTCGTAGATATGCATGTCTGTGCCACAGATGGAGGCGGCCTTCACCTGAACGAGTACATCACGCGAGCCGATACGAGGGATGTCAACCAGGGCAATCTTTGCTCCAGGCGCCGCCTCGACTTTGAGGGCCGCCTTCATTTTTCCTTGCATGTTCTAACTACACCTCCGCATTGAGTATGTTTGTACTTCTTTCATTATGCGTCTTATGATGCGTGATTGCAAGGTAACAAGCTGTGGTCATGCTACTTATTTTCGGTGAAATACCTCTGATTTTGCGACATAATTTTTTTGGGTTGGAATGGGACTCTATTGGGCGGTGACTAACATATCAGGGTAGTATTGAGATACAATTGGTTGGAATGATTGATGGCGTTAGACATGCGATTTTCACCTCGTGAGGAAATTATGGGAGATGCACATCATACTTTTCGAGCGTTCATAGAGACTGGTGAGATTATTCCGGCTTTTACACTGCCGGGTTCTGATGGCATGCCGTATAGTCCATGGATGTATAAGCAGCAAGAACATCTCTTACTTCTTATTATACTGACCACGACAAGTAGTGAGACGAGAGGGCTGCTGAAGGCTTTCGCGCGAGAGTATCGCAGTTTTCGAGAGGAAGAGTGCGCGCTGCTGGTTATTTCGGCAGATACGGTTAAGGTGAATTTAGAGACTCAAGAGGAGCTACATGTGCCTTTTCCATTGTTGGCTGATCCAAAGGGGGAGGTGATCGCGCGGTATACACTGTGGGACGCGGGGCAAAAGGTGGTTATGCCCAGTATTGTGTTGGCGGACCGCCGTGGGGCATTGTACAGGCAATGGGCTGAGGAGAGGGAAGAGGATCTGGTGGGTATCGAGGAGATTTTGGAAGAGCTGCGGTACTTGAACAGGCTGTGTACGCCTTAGACGGACGATAGGACTATAGGCAAACAAGGGGTGACGATGGTTGCGCCAGGTATCTAGAAAGCATTGAGGAGCAGTTATCGTTTGACGGTGGTACCGGATGCATTGCAGGGGAGGGTTCTTTCTGCTCCCTTCGGCAAGCACATGCTTGATCCTTATCAGAGGGACCACGACGGTCTACTCCGTCGAATCTGCTAGCGCGATGATGCACCCTTCATCACTGCGCAGGCACAGAGAGGTCAGATTGATCGGCTCCTCACGATCAAGATACGTCGAGAGGATGAATTGACCGGCACCTAACTCCGCTAACTTCACGGTCTGTTCTCGGCTGGAAAAGTTCAGGGCAATGAAGCGCCGTTGGTCCCCAAATTGACGCAAGTAGACGAAACAGTCTTCAGGAACGTTTTCGACCGGACGATAGCTGCCTCCACTGAGCGCCGGAGTCGTGCGTCGGATCTCAAGCAAAGCGCGGGTCAGCGTGAGCATCGAGTGAGGGTCCTCACGCTCAACGATCACGTTGATCTGCTGGTAATCAGCAGGGATGGGAAGCCAGGACTCAACATTGGGCGGACAGAAGCCAGCATTAGGACTGCCGTCCCATTGCATCGGCGTGCGCTCTGGGTCGCGCCCAAGGCCTCGGCCAGGGACATTCTTCTCGAAGGGGTCTTGTACACGCTGCGCCGGGATATCTCCATCATACATCCCAAGTTCGTCGCCGTAGTACAGCGTTGGCGTGCCACGCAGGGTGAGCAGCGCCATCATGGCAAGACGAGCCTGCGCTGGACCTACACGGCTGACGATGCGTGGTTCATCGTGGTTGCCGAGCACATAGTTGGGCCAAGCTCCTGGCCCCAGGATCGCCTCGATTGTATCCACCGACTGACGAATGGCCTGGGCGTTCCATGCTGCGCTTACTAAACCAAAATTGAAGGGCATGTGCATCTCATCCAGATTTGCACCGTAATAGCTCGCCCATACCTTCCAGTCGAGGATATGCAACTCACCGATAGCTACACGCGGTTGCTCAACGCCATAGCTATCAAGTAAACGGCGCAATGCACGATAGATGCCATGGAGGTCGGGATATTCCTTATCGTAGAGATGAAGCTGCGAATCGTAGTCGCCCATCGGTTTGTGCATGACTCTTGCTCCGGTCAGATTCGGTGGGTTATCACGCAGATGAGGATCTTTCATGATCATGTGGGCGGCGTCGATACGGAAGCCATCTACCGAATGCTCCAGCCAAAAGCGTAGGACATCAAACATGGCAGCTTGCACCTCTGGATGGCGCCAATTGAGATCGGGTTGCCTCTTGTCAAACGAGTGCAGGTAATACTGCCCTGTGGCCGCATCCCACTCCCAGGCTGATCCCCCAAAGAGGCTGATCCAGTTATTAGGCGGTGAGCCACTTTGCTTAGGATCGGCCCAGATATACCAATGCCGTCTGGATGCGTTCCTCGAGGAGCGAGATTCCAGGAACCAGGGATGCTGGTCGGAGGTATGGTTGATCACGAAGTCAATGATGACTTTGATGCCATGCCAATGAGCCTTCTGTATCAGTTCCTCAAAAGTTGTCATATCGCCGAAGATCGAATCAACGCCGATGTAATTACTCACATCATAGCCGAAGTCAACCATCGGTGAGGGGTAGAAGGGCGATATCCACACCGCCTCCACGCCGAGCCAGTTCAGATATGCGAGTTGCGAAATGATACCTCGCAGGTCACCGATGCCGTCGCCATTGCTATCTTTGAAACTGCGCGGATAAATCTGGTAGAAAATCCCGTGTTGCCACCAGGAGGTGTTGAATGTCACAATCACTCCTTTCAGGTATTCGTTGCTTCATTCAGGGGTGGAAGCGTGGTGATAGTGCGGCGCATCATCAGGCTGGGTTGCAAGCGAATAAGTTCAGGTGGAGACCCACCATCTGCAGAACCTTCGATCTGCGCGATCAATTTCTGTACTCCTAGCTCACCCATGTACTTCATTGGCTGTTGGACGGTGCTCAGTTCCATGATTTCCGAGAGTTCAATGCCATCGTAGCCAATCAAGGAGAGATCAGTGGGTACAGCGATATTCAGGGATCTGGCTGCCTCCAATACACCGATGGCATGCATATCGCTGGCCGCGAAGATCGCCGTAGGGCGGTCTGCGCGCGTCAGCAGTTGCAATGCGGCTCGTCTCCCTCCCTGGCGATCCCATTCGGCGGTGAGAACGAGTTCCGGCTCAAACAGCAAGGCAGCCTCGCCAAAGGCACGATGTAGTCCGATGAGTCGATCATTGGCTCGATTAAAGCGAAAATCACCCTCAATAATGCCATTAATAAAGCCGATGCGGCGATGACCATGCTCAATCAAACTTTTGACCGCCTGGTAAGCACCTTCTATGTTGTCAACCACCAGCGAGGTGAGCAGTGGATGATAGGCATCTACCAGCACAACGGGCATGCCAGCGTGCTTGAAACCTGCGGCAGCGGCGTCGTCGGGAAATATGGAGATCACCAACAGACCATCTACCTTGCGTTGTTTGGGCAGCTTGCGAAAGTAGGAGTCACACTGATCATTGGTCTGCACATTGTACAGCACTAACTCTCGCCCGGCCTGGGTAATCGTCACTTCCACGGCCCGCAATACTTCCATAAAGAAAGGGCGAGTGAAGAATGGCACAATGACGCCAATAGAACCTGTACGCTTGGAAGTCATACTGCGCGCAATGAGATTAGGGCTGTAGTCCAGTTCATCAATAGCGGCCAACACACGTTGACGGGTCGCTGGCTTTACACCCGGACTATCATTAATCACGCGTGAAACGGTTCCAATACTGACATCGGCGATACGCGCAACATCATGGACACTTGGGACTTTTCCCTGTCTCTGATCATTCATAACATTTGAAACGTTTTCATCATTCGGATTGCTGTATATATACTATACCATATCATACCATATCACCTCTGTAAAGCCTCTCCTTGCGTTTCCCGCGTAAATATCGGGGACATGGCCCCACAATGTGAGCATGTCTTCTCTTTACAAGCGCACTTTTTTATGCTATAGTTGAAGCGGCGAATTAAAACGTTTCCAAAAACCTGCGTCACATCGTATTTCCTTCTATTTACGTTGACCTGTGTAATCATTGCTCCAAAGGAGGTTTTTACATGGTTCCCGAACAGCGTGAAGCCCTTGATGAAATTATTGTGAAGATTCGTGCTGGGCGCATGACGCGTCGAACGTTTCTCGAGCGGGCTATCGCCCTTGGCCTCACCAGTACTGCAGCTGGCTCACTTCTCGAGGCATGTGGCGGTGGCGGCGGTGGAAGCAGCAGCTCCACGACTATTGTCTGGCAGACTGAGAATGATACCTCGGGTACCTATCCGGCACTTGTAGACACCTACAACAAGACCAACAAGGACAATGTCCACGTGACCTGGCACAATGGTCCATCCGACTCCAGTAGTCTTCTTACCCTCTATGATAACACGCTGCGTGCCCGTAGTGCCTCTTTTGATGTGATACAAATAGATGTTATCTGGCCTGCCGAATTCGCCTCCAATGGATGGATAGCACCACTCGACAGCAAATGGCCTGCAAGCGACCGCGCAAACTACCTTCCAGGGCCAATTAAGTCCTGTACTTACAATGGCCAGGTCGTGGCTGCTCCACTCCGTACAGACCTGGGAGTGCTCTACTACCGCAAGGACATTGTCTCAACACCTCCAACCACCTTTAACGACCTGACATCCATGGCAAAGAGTAATGCCTCCAAGACCAAGTACGGCTATATCTGGCAAGGATCACAGTACGAGGGGTTGGTATGTGATTTTGTGGAGG
>CATPCK010000083.1 GCA_955652655.1 uncultured Ktedonobacteraceae bacterium
AATGAAGCGATTGAGAAGATCGCTCGTGCGGTTCGTCGCGCTCGCGCAGGCTTGAAGGACCCCAAACGCCCCATTGGATCATTCATCTTCATGGGACCGACGGGCGTCGGTAAGTCCGAGCTTGCCAAAACGCTTGCAGAATTCATGTTCGGTAGCGAAGACGCTCTGATCAAAATTGACATGTCAGAATTTATGGAACGCCACGCGGCTGCTCGCCTCGTCGGTGCCCCTCCAGGATATGTCGGTTATGAAGAGGGTGGTCAGCTCACCGAGGCGGTACGCCGTAAATCCTATAGCGTGATCCTGCTCGACGAAATCGAAAAGGCTCACCCGGATGTCTTCAACATGCTGCTTCAAATCCTTGAAGATGGCAAGTTGACCGATGCCAAGGGACGCACGGTCGATTTCCGCAACACCATCGTTATCATGACATCGAATGTTGGTGCGGCCCTCTTGAACAAAGAAGCCAATATTGGCTTCAAACAGTCCAAAGATAAGGCCAAAGCCAACCAGAGCGAATATGAGAGCATGAAAAGCAAGGTACTGGGCGAACTGAAGAACACCTTCAAGCCTGAGTTCCTGAACCGTATCGATGAGGTCATCGTCTTCCATTCACTGCGCATCGAAGAAATGTACTCCATCGTCGATCTCCTGCTTAATCGCGTCCGTGTACAACTGACTGAGCAGCAGATTGAACTGATCGTGCCTCAAAGTGCCAAAGATTTCTTGATTGAAAAAGGTTTCGACGCTCAGTATGGTGCCCGTCCATTGCGCCGCACCATTCAGCGCATGGTCGAAGATCCCCTGGCGGAAGGCCTCTTACAGGGCAAGTTCCATCCAGGAGATCTGATAGAGGCAAATGTCGTTGATGACGACCTTGTTCTCCATGTACGCAACCGCATTGAGCAGTTGCCCGCACCCGCTACACCCGAAGCAGCACTTTCAGCTGGCGGTGGTGAAAATGGTGCCAGCAGTGAAACCGCATAAACCTCGTAGGGATAAATAAAAGGTAGAGCATATGAGGGGAGACAATGCAATATACCGCATTGTCTCCCCTCATATATTCTAGAATTGCATTTCTCATGGCAAAAACGCGTACCAAATATATCTGCCAGCAATGTGGCGGCGAACAGAGCAAATGGGTGGGAAGGTGTCCCGACTGTGGAGCATGGAACACGATGGAGGAAACAGTGGACCTACCCCAGAGTCCAGCCCAACAACGCCGTCAAACACTGTTAGGCACATCAGCCATCGCCCAGGGTACCCAGGTTCCTCTTGTACTGCCACAGATCAAACCCCTGGTACAGCAACGCATCTCCGTGGGCTATGCAGAAATGGACCGCGTCCTTGGAGGGGGCCTGGTGGCTGGCTCACTCACGCTCATCGGTGGCGAACCTGGTATCGGTAAGTCGACCTTGCTCTTGCAAGTCTCGGGTGCTATCGCAAAAAATGTAGGCCCTGTGCTCTATATCTCAGGTGAAGAGTCGATCGAGCAGGTGAAAATGCGGGCCGAACGCCTTGACATCACGGGAGAGCAGCTCTATCTCCTGGCCGCTATTGAGCTCGATATAATCGCTGAAGCCATCAATCGCTTGAAACCGTCGCTGGTCGTCGTTGACTCGATCCAAACCGTCCTTTCTAGCCACCTGACAGCCGCCCCTGGCAGCATCAGCCAGGTACGCGAATGCACACTGCAGCTCATGCAGATGGCAAAAAGTACCCATACCCCCTTCTTCATCATTGGCCATGTCACCAAAGAAGGCACGGTCGCTGGTCCAAAGGCCCTGGAACACATCGCCGACGCTGTACTCTATCTCGAAGGTGAACGCTATCACACATATCGCCTTTTACGCGGTGTCAAGAATCGTTTTGGCGCCACCCATGAAGTAGGCGTCTTCGAGATGCATGGAGAAGGGCTGTTAGAAGTAGCCAACCCCTCTGCCGTCTTCCTGGCAGACAGGGCAGTCGATGCAACAGGATCTGCCGTTGTGGTAAGCATGGAGGGCACACGGCCACTCCTGGTAGAGGTACAGGCCCTTGTCACACCCAGCAACTTTGGCAACCCACGTTGCACCACCAGTGGTATAGAACACAACCGCCTCTTGATGCTACTCGCTGTCCTGACTAAAAGGGTCGGGCTGGCCGTAGGCAATCATGACGTCTACGCGAATGTGGTCGGAGGTTTTACCCTCGAAGAACCCGCTATTGACCTGGGTGTAGCGGCTGCCATTGCCTCAAACTACCGCGAGAAACGTATTCCTCCTGACATGGCTCTCATTGGAGAGGTTGGCCTATCAGGCGAACTGCGCCCCGTCAGCCGCCTGGCGCTTCGCGTACGCGAAGCCGCTAAGCTCGGTTTCAAACGCTGTATCGTACCCAGCGCCGGGAATGGAGCTCAGCTGAGTAAAGAACTCGAAAACTCCTCTCTGCCTGCCGATTTCAGATTAATTACTTCTAGCTCGCTTGCAGTAGCACTGGAAATTGCGCTACATTAAAGAGCAGGATGATATACGTTGCACGGCAGACTCTAAGAGGGATGTGGCATATATCCCTTGCCCCTTAGCATATGGAGAGCCCGCTGTTTAACGCTATTGATTCCTACGTCGTAAGGGTGTATACTCCTTAAATCGACACAGAGAATTTTTTTGGCTCAATGGGTGCGTTTCATGGTTCAGTACAGCAGGCTCGGGAAATTTTTCATAACGCTATTATCATTATTGTTTTTATCATCTGCCCTACCCGCATGTCTTGCCTCGCAACGCATCCTACAGGTACTTATAGGTGGCTCTACCGCATTGGAGCGCAGATCCATCATTTTCTACTCTCCTATAAGGCACCATTCTGGAGGATGCAGGGATGTCTATCAACACAATTGCCCGCTTCGTTGGGGCGTTATTGACTATCGTCATAATCGCCGCTCTCTTTTTTGTAGATAGGTCTACGCTACCGTTTAGCATCTGGTGGATTGTCGGTTTTGGAGTGGGCGGAGCTTTGCTGGCCTTCGTCATCACTCCCTATATCACCGTTGTACCATACCGCTGGATGCGTGAAGCCGCCGCCAGCGACCTGGTCGCGGCTGTCATCGGACTCATTGTTGGTCTCATCATTTCGTTCCTGATCGCTATCCCATTGGCCAATCTGCCCGGCATATGGGGCCGTATGCTTCCTTTTGTTGTAACCGTGGTATGTGGTGGCCTTGGAGTTGCTCTCGCAGTACAACGGAAAAACGATCTCTCCTATCTCATTCAAGCTAGTTTCGCCACTCGCCGCGCTCGCGAGCGTGAACGCGAGGAAGAGCGCCAGAAGGAAAAGGAGAAAGAGAGCGACAAAGAGCACGCTTCGCAACTACAGCCCGTCACACAGATTCTACTGGATACCAGCGCCATTATTGATGGGCGTATTGCCGATATCAGCCAGACAGGCTTCGTCTCCGGTGCGCTACTGGTCCCCCGCTTCGTCCTCAACGAATTGCAACGTATCGCCGATTCGGCTGACACAATGCGCCGTAATCGCGGTAGGCGCGGGCTTGAGATGCTTAACCGTTTGCAAAAAGATACCACCGTTCCCATTGAGATCACTGACGCCGACGTGGAGGACGTGGCAGAGGTTGATGGCAAACTCGTCAAAATGGCACGCACCCTCCATTGCCCCATTATCACCAACGACTTTAACCTTAACCGTGTTGCCGAGCTGCAAGGCGTTAAAGTACTCAATATTAACGAACTGGCCAACGCCGTGAAACCTGTGCTGCTTCCAGGTGAAGATATCTTCATTAAAATCATGCAAGATGGCAAAGAACTCGGTCAGGGTGTTGGTTACCTGGACGATGGTACCATGATCGTCGTTGAAGGTGGACGACAATTTATGGGTATGACCATTGAAGTCTCTGTCACACGCGTACTGCAGACCGTCGCCGGGCGCATGATTTTCGCCCACCCTAAACAGGGGACCAACGGCAATAGTACATCGCCTCTGCCACCAACGAAGTCAAGATAATCCGTATGTATGAGATATCGTCCGCCATCATTGTTGCCGCGGGAACTAGCCGCCGCATGCAAGGTCGCGATAAACTCTGGACGCCGCTGGCGGGACGTCTCATCCTGGCCCGCACCATCGACGTATTCGAAAGCTCACCCATCGTCGATCGCATTATTCTGGTGCTCAACTCCGAACGTCTCAGCGATGCAGCTACGCTCTGTGCACATGAAGGTTGGCAAAAAATCGCCGCCCTGGTCCCCGGTGGCCAACGTAGGCAGGACTCGGTCTGTGCAGGTCTTGACGCCCTGGCAATAATTGCACCTGCTTGCCAATGGGTGATGATCCACGATGGAGCACGACCGCTCGTTACCTCCACAATACTTGAAGCTGGCTTACAAGCCGCTCTGCTGCATCAGGCAGCCATCGCCGCCGTGCCCGTCAAAGATACCATCAAACTGGTACAGCAAGGGAACGTGAGTAGCACGATCGATCGCTCGCAACTCTGGGCGATCCAGACACCGCAGGTCTTTTCCTTCCCGCTCATCCATCAAGCACACCACAGTAGCGCAGCGCAAAGCGATGTTACCGATGATGCCGCCTTGCTGGAGCAACTAGGACAGGCGGTGAGCATCTTTCCCGGGACCTACACAAATATCAAAATCACCACTCAAGAAGATCTGCTGCTGGCAGAAGCTTTTATACAAGGAAACCAGTTATGACCATGCGTATCGGCTTTGGTTACGACGTCCACGCTTTCACCCCGGGCCGCCCCCTCGTCCTCGGCGGTGTAACTATTCCCTTCACCTATGGCCTCTCTGGTCATTCAGACGCAGATACGGTCATACATGCCGTCGTCGATGCCCTCTTGGGCGCAGCCACCCTCGGTGATATCGGCACGCATTTCCCTTCCAGTGACCACAGCTGGGAAAATCAGCCCAGCTCCGTTTTCCTCGACTACACCTACAATTTGTTATGTCAACATCATTGGAAGATAAGTAACATCGACGCCACCATTGTCGCTGAACAGCCCAAACTTGCTCCCCATATAGCATCCATGCGCACCAACTTAGCACAGCAATTGCATCTGGATACCGGGCAGGTAAGCATCAAAGCCACTACCACTGATGGCCTTGGTTTTGCAGGTCGCCGCGAAGGCATCGCCTGTTACGCAGTCGCGCTGCTCGAAAGCTACTAACTTTGCATTTTGAGGTATTGATCTATCATGCCTCTTCTGATGTACAATTATAATAAAACCATATCCTATTGGAGAAATAATGACCTCACCAATTCACATTCTCGGCTTCGCCGGAAGCCTGCGCAAAAATTCGTATAATAGAGCCGGCTTAAAAATCGCCCAGCAACTGGTACCAGAGGGAGCCGAGCTGGAAATTGTAACGCTTGATGAAATACCTCCATTTAACCAGGACTACGAAAATGACGAGCCAGCAGCAGTTCGTTCCTTCAAAGAGAAAATCCATCATGCCGATTCTCTGCTCGTCGTTACCCCCGAATATAACTACTCGATACCAGGCGTGCTGAAAAATGCCATCGACTGGGCCTCTCGACCGACAGGAACATCAGTACTGGAAGGCAAGCCGGCGGCAATTATGGGTATCGGCGGACGTTTCGGAACCGTGCGCGCCCAACAGCACCTTCGCCAGGTCTTTCACTATCTGAACATGCCCGTACTGCTGAAGCCAGAAGTGCATGTCATGGCTGCCTGGGAAAAATTCGATGATGACGGTAATCTAACAGACGACAAAACCCGTGAACAAATTCAGGCCCTGGTCGAAGCGCTTGTCCAATGGACGAAGCGCTTCGCCAACTAACAATTTACTCTTCATACAGCCTGTCCGTCTTCGCGGCCATAATAAAATCATTGCGATGCAGACCACGGATCTTATGCGTCCACCACGTCACCGTCGTCTTGCCCCACTCGGTCAAAAGAGCGGGATGATGACCCGCCGCCTCGGCAATTTCTCCCACTTTGTTTGTGAAAGCTAAGGCTTCAACAAAATTATGAAACGTGAAAACGCGCTCTAAACGCTGAATGCCGTCGATCTCCACAACGCGCCATTGCGGCACTTGTGGCAGAAATTCAGCCATCTCGGCTTCCGTCACCGTCGGCTCACCTTTGCGACAGGCTACGCAGACCATTTGTGTCAGCTGCTCCATTTATTTGTGCCCTTTCTTTCACTGCAACGAGTATCACAAATGCTAAAGTTACTCTATCATATTTGGCCAGACGTAGATAAGCATACGGATACTCAACCAAAAGGCTCTCCTTGAGACATTCAATCTTCACAACCTGAACATGACGGAACACAGGTTATATGATTGTTACTACAATTATGCTATAATTATTTTCGAAGCTGATCTTTTCATTAGTAGAATAAAATCAAAAGAGGTAGTGATGTAATTGTTTATCGCTATTAACTTCTTAGAACAACACTTATGAAAGTGAGATTAAGTGTACGAGTAGATTTGTAAAGTATCTTGCTTTTGCCAAGGCACATCCTGAGCGATTTGTGCATCCATCAGTGGGCGGTTTTACGATCCTCCTAAGGGAAGGTGAGATTCGGGAAGTCGAGGCACAGATGGCACAAAAGTTGCAGGCCAAGGGATTACCTACTGAGTGGGCGCAGGTGGGCATTGCCTATCGGGATCCGTATGTCCTCATTCTTCGCGATGTAGTACGCTTCCCTGACGGATCGCTAGGAACCCGTGTCCGTTCTGTAGACGAGGACGAAAGTGCCCCCTGGTGTGGTCGTCCTTCCTCTTTATCAAGGTCAGGTTCTCCTCATCCGCCACTTTCGCCATGAGACGCGCACCTGGCACATCGAAATTCCTCGCGGGTTTGGGACAAAGGGCTTTTCTAGTGAGGAGAATGCCCGGAGAGAACTTAAAGAGGAAATAGGAGCTACTATCTCTCGCTTGGTCTCACTTGGTCAGGTATATCCAGACGGTGGAGCACTTTCAGAATACAATGATTTCTTCTATGCAGATGTTGAATCTTACGGTGAGGTGGAAGCTGATGAAGCCATTGTCGAACTCTTGCCAACACCAGCGTCAGAATTTGAGCGTATGATTCGCGACAACGAGATTAAAGATGGGTTCACAATTACAGCTTATGGACTGGCGAAGGCGCGAGGCTTGCTTTAGGAGCGAATAGAGAAGTGAGAGAGCAAAGCCTGTAATTCAAAAAGTTTGGTGTATATGTTTAATCACGAACCAAAAGATTATACTTGCCCCTTCTGCTTCCTTGTTCAAGGGGGGAAAGCAAATATAACAGTCAGCAAGACATTATTTACCAGGACGAGTTGGTGACAGCTTCTGTCTCTCCACGCTGGTGGCCGAATAACCCGGGCAACATTATTATCGTCCCCAATCAACATTTTGAGCATATCTACGATTTACCTACAAGATATGCTCATTGTATTCAGGACACCGCCAAAGAAGTAGCCATAGCATTCAAAGAGGTATATAAGTGCGATGGCGTATCAACACGTCAACATAATGAACCTGCAGGCGGGCAAGATGTGTGGCATTATCACCTGCATGTCTTTCCCAGATACGAAGGTGACAATTAATACCTAAGTGTCGCGGACAAGGATTTTGTGCCACTCGAAAAACGAATTGTTTATGCTGAAAGGCTGAAAGGGTTTTTCAGTTTAAAAGGTATGAAATAGGTTCAAATATTCTTCATGTAGCCGGGGCCAACGGATGCATTTCCACAAATCGACATTATTGGAAACTAGGACGCATTGAGAAGGTGCATTTTAGTATAACAAGGAGACCTGATTTCACCTCACATGAATTGAATGAGATATGAACTTTGTGGAAAGCGAGACTACTCCACAACCGCATTCACGACTTCACAGTGGTAAATCACTTGACAGACCTGGAGTTGGTAGTCGTAGACTACTGAATGGACCTCAAACCTTATGTAACCCCGAGGCTAAGGTCGTTTCCGATAATTTAATCCGCTGAGAACTTTTGTAAATATAAGCCCACATTGTACAATGATATGTAATAGGTTGTTAATACGCTTTGTTCGTAGACACGAAGCATTTATTCATAAAGAAGAGTAGGAAAAATGACTGACCAAAACTCTATAGTACTGATTCCCAGAAAAGTCTTGTTTGGCAACCCTGTGAAAACCAGTGCTCAAATATCACCTGATGGCAAAAGAATGG
>CATPCK010000084.1 GCA_955652655.1 uncultured Ktedonobacteraceae bacterium
CCAACGCCAGGTGACTCCCCGGCTATACCTTTGGCCTCGAGAGATGCGGCGACCCAAAGCTGCGCTATAGCCGCGAAATTATTCATCAGTTTATCCAGGATGGCGATGCGCTCGCGATTTGAAAGCGCTACCCATGCATCTGTGTGCTCTTGCAGGGTTTGCACCGCGGCGTCCATCGTCTCCTGTGTCGAAGACGGTATGCTGCCTGAAACTGCGGGAAACTGCGGTGAACCCTGGCGTATCGTTACGGACATGATTGTAGACCTCCATTGGTTTCTATCGAGGGTTTGTTGGCTAACGTATCAAATAGATGATGAACAATATCCTATCATCATTCTACCTGGAAGCTCAGGTAGTTTACAAGGGGAGTCGTGGACTGCCCTATCCTTCATGTTTATGCGGGTGTATGAATTGTTTGTCGATAATCAAACAAACGGATCAGCCGTAGGGGCCGGTTCACCGCGCCCACCGCCGCTTGATCGGCCCTCCTTCTGCTCACATGCCTCTAACTTTTTCATACACCCTGTTTATGCTGATATGCTGAAAACAAGCTTGAAATTGAGTATACTATAGAGTAACCAGAGGAGGTGATGCTATGAAAGTCCGAACCTTTACAGCTGTAATCCATAAAGAAGATGACTTGTACGTTGCTGAATGTCCAGAAGTGGGTACTGCCAGTCAGGGCTATACTATCGAGGAAGCTATAGCTAATCTAAAGGAAGCGACTGAACTTTACCTGGAAGATTTTCCTTTGCCTGTAGATCAAGGGTGAGCTAGCAGCTATGCTCACCCCTGAGAAGATAGATTCCCCTCATGCTTTTCTATTCCTCGGTATCAACAAGAGTATCAGCACGGATGCCAGCCCCAGCAGCCCTACACCTGCCAGCACGCCAAAGCGCCCGGCAACAAAGCCCACAATAGCCGGCAGAGCCACCTCGAATGGCGCGCCAAGGCTTACATCTTAAGGAACTACATGGGTTTTGGAAGGCTCGCGAAAATTATCCGCCACTGGTGTCAGCACCCGTTTCGTCACCGGGGCGGATAAAACCATGGAGGTCGTGAGCTGGCCGTGTGCCGAGAGTCGATCAATCAGTGACTCCAGGTGTTCGACCGATGAAGCCATCACCTTCATGATCAGCGCATCGCTGCCTGTCACCCGGTAGCATTCGAGCACTTCGGGGATCTCCTGGGCATAAGCTGTAAGGTGAGTACAGTACTCCCCGGGGGAGGTGCCCATGCGAATAATGGCTGTGATGGGATAGCCGATCTTTGACCTGTTTATCTCAGCATGATAACCACTGATAATGCCCGCGTCTTCCATTCTGCGAATACGCTCCGCTACCGCCGGTGAAGAGAGACCAACGCGTTGTCCAAGCTCGCTGTAGGAAAGCCTCGCATTACACTGGAGCGCCTGCAAGAGCTGCCAACCAGTATCATCCAGCAGCTTCTCAATTTCTAAAGTCATGTTGCACCTTTACCTTGCTATTTTAACTTTTTCTGTAAAACGCCTTTACTTTTCCCTGTATTATATCAGATTTGGCCAGTATAATTGTAGCAGGTGAGCAGACGAAGACCGAACTCGTGGCGCACCTGGAGAGCAAACAATAGCACATAAGGAGAACAAAATGTTTACGATAATTACGTTAATAGCTCTGTTTATTGTATTGGATATGGCTGCCCTGCGCTGGGGTATTGATAGCACCGAGTCATTTGCCAGTTGCGAGTTTGATCGGCGATGGCAATGGTATAACCACGTAAACGACCAATCAGCAGTTTCTTAGTGGTTTATGGGCTCTATTCTTCCTGTGCCCTCACCGTTACAATATCGTTCCTGGCCGCCCATAAATCCAGGTCTTGCTTCTGGATAGCAGCGGCCATCATATCTGGGAAGAGATCAGGCGTACAGGCGAAGGAGGGTATGCCAAGGGCCGCCAGGTGCGCCGCGTTCCCCTGGTCAAAACTCGGTGTGCCCTTGTCGCTCAGGGCTAGCAGGCAGATGACCTGGACCCCACTTTCCACTAGTTCAGCCGCTCTGCTCAGCATCTCTTGCTTGCTTCCGCCCTCGTACAGGTCGGTGATGAGTACCAGTATCGTCTGGGCGGGACGTGTGATGATCTGCTGGCAGTAAGCGAGGGCGCGATTAATGTCCGTACCGCCACCGAGCTGCGTGCCAAAGAGCAGGTCAACCGGGTCCTGCAGGTCATCTGTCAGGTCGACCACCGCCGTATCGAAGACGATCATGCGCGTACTCACGGCTCGTATCGAGGCGAGCACCTCTCCGAAGATGCCCGAGTAGACAAGAGAGGCCGCCATCGAGCCGCTCTGATCAACACACAGCACAATGTCGCGCAGTGAAGAGCGTTTGTGCCCGTGCCCCACCAGCTTCTCCGCGATGATCGTTTTCTTCTCTGGCATGTAATGCTTCAGATTGGCGCGGATGGTCATGTCCCAGTTGATCTCATTGAAACGTGGACGCTGCGTGCGTGTCGCACGGTTGAGGCTACCGCGCACCGCCTCTATCAGCGGATTTGCGAGCTTGCGTTCCAACTCGTTGACGACTTTGCGCACAACGTGGCGCGCCGTATCCTTCGTTTTTTCAGGGATTACCTTGCTAAGTGAGAGCAGGGTGGCGACAAGATGGACATCCGCATCGACTGTTTCCAGGATCTCAGGCTCCATCAACATCTGCGTCAGGTTCAGCCGCTGTAAGGCATCCTGCTGCATAACGCGTACGGCCGGGGATGGGAAGTAGGTGCGGATGTCTCCCAACCAGCGCGCAACGTTGGGCGATGAGCTTCCCAACCCCGCCGAGCGATCGGACTCGTATAGGGCTTCCAGCACACTATCCATGCCGCGGTCGCTCTTCGCAAGGTCGAACCCTTCTCCCTCGCCGCTGCCCTGACCTGGCTTTCCAGTGCCATTGCCCTCGCCTCTCTCTGCCTCTTTGCCCAGTATGAGCCGCCAGCGGCGCAAACGTTCTTTCTCATCCGTTGTCATCGAGCTTTACCCCCAATATTTGAGCAAGTACAGGTAGTACCATATTTGCTCGTTCCTCGTTCAGCCTTTGCTTTTCGATAACTCTGCCAGCCCTTACCAGGGGTTTGGAGCGCAAGTATTTGACCTTCTCTCCCATCTTCTGCCGCTCAGGTGCGTGGAAGCCTGAGAAGGCGCGTCTCATCAGGGGGAGGAGTGCCACGAAGACATCTTCCGCCAGCTCGCTGAGCCAGTTATCCAGTGCAAGCCAGAGGCCGTCCTGGTGCAGCAGTTGTAGCCCGCTCCCACGCAATACGCCCTCTACCCATGCTGCTGCCTGTGGCGCTGGTGTGACAGGCGAGAGTACCAGTCGTGCTAGCCGCTGTAACTCTTCCTCTTCCATTACCTTCTGCTCCAGTAGCAGGCGGCAACCGCGCCCGCGTACGAGCCCGTGAATGCCATCCCGCTTGATCAGCTGTCGCAGTACGCCCTGCCATTCTTCCTGCTGATCCTCGCGATTGAGGATGTTCAGGCTCTCCTGCACGTGGTCAATACTTTCCACCATGTGTTGCGCCGCGTCATCGTCGAGCGAGGCGCAGGCCACTGGTAAGCCAACGACAACGCGCTCGAACAGCCCGTCGATCACCGGCACAATCTGCTCTGCCCTGGTCTGGCGGACATTGCCATAACGTGCCACTCGCGCAAGCGGCGGCAACGCGTCCATCAAATGCCGGACATCAGCGGAGACTGCGGCCCGCCTCTGTACACTTGCCAGCAGGTAATCGATAGCGCCCGGCAGTTCGGCGAGAATTGTTTTATCGAGCAGCCTTGTCAGTCCTGGCAGCTCCTGGATGCTATCTGCTTGATGACAGACAAAGTTTGTCGCTGCCGTTTCCAGGGTATTGCCCCAGATGTTGGCCTCGATGAGCGCGACAATGAACTCGACCTGCCATTGAACCTGCCAGATCTCGTGGAATGAGCCTTTCTTGGTCCCAGAGACCTGCTGCAGCTTGCCCCATTCGATGCCCAGCAGCCGTAACTGGTGCAAAAGCTGGCTGCGGGAGCGGTCAGTCTCATTGCACAGGTCAAGATCCTTGGTCACGATTTCTGCCGATGGCTTGAGCAATAGCCGCCGCTGCTTAGCTTCAAGGTCGCGTTGAAGGGGCACAGCAGGTGTTTCTGCTGGCACTTCACCCAACTTGTCGCCAATTTCGAGCCTATCCCTGATAAGGGCCATAGGGGCCGGGCTACCATTGCAGAGCACTGTCTCGATAGCCTCGTGCAGTTCGGCCATTCCTGGCATGGGTAGATCGCGCAGGGCAGTCAGCGCATCACCGAGGCGAACTGCTTCTATGACGCTCGCGGAAGAGGCATCCAGGCCCTGTTGGCGCAATAACTGGGCAGCAAGTGTCAACCAGCGAATGCTTATTTTATCGGGAGCCGTCCAGAGGTGCTCGTACCAGCCAGGGGAGGTGACACCTGCTCCGTAACCACTGCGATAGGCAAGTCGTGAGTTGGTCCAGGGTATCCAGGTAGCCTCGACTTTGACCTTTTTCAAGCCGCTGAGCAGCACCGCATCCGCTTTTGCATTCTTGAGGTCCGCTAACACCGGAGCGTGCCATGCACCGCAGACGATCGCGATCCGCTGGAAGCCCTCCTTTTGAGCGGCGCGAATGGTTTGCCTCATATGCGCCTCGCGTTGTGCCTCCTCGTTCTTTGGGGTGGTATCGGAACGCAGCACGGTCATTGCTTCCAGGATGCCATCGAAGAGGTCGCTCGTGTCCATCCTCTGCTCGACCTGCTGCTCCCACCAGAGTTCATGATCGTTGTAACCGGCCGCCCGGGCTAGCATCCCGAGCGGGTCATCGGTGATACTCACCTCCGGTTGCTTTGTTTCTTGTTGCGCCTCACCCACAATTTCAACCGTTTCAGGTACGGACGATGCGGCCTTTGTGCCATCGGCAGGTGTGCTGTCCTCCATTGGCTCTGGAGCTGCGTCACCAGCTTTCTCGTCAGGTACCCTTGCCAATTGTATGGCCTGAGGTAGATCCATGAAGCGCACCGGAATAGTATGCGCCAGGGCATAGCACACCGCTTGCCATTCGGGTGAGAAGCTCGTAAAAGGATAATAGACGGCGCGTTTAGGGTTATCCGGCGCGTAAATGAGCAGGGCCACTGGGGGTCGCATTTCCCCGTGAGCAAGTAAGGGCATCACGCCCTGCGCGTCCGGCGGACCCTCGACCAGCACAATATCTGGCTCCAGTTTTTCTAACGCGTCACGTAAGCTGCGCGCACACCCTGGGCCGTGGTGGCGCACGCCGAAGATGTGGATACTCATGTTAAAGCACCTCTTGGCAGGCCCGGTACAGGTCTTTCCAACCATCACGTTCTTTGACGACGGTCTGCAGGTATTCAAGCCAGACAACGCGGTCCTGTACCGGGTCCTTAATAATGGTTCCTGTGAGACCTGCCGCCATATCGCCCGCGTGAAGCGCGCCATCTCCGTAATAGGCCGCCATCGCCAGCCCGTTGTTAATCACCGAAATGGCCTCCGCGGTCGAGAGTGTACCGCTCGGCGACTTCAACTTTGTCTTGCCGTCCGTGGTCACGCCATCACGCAATTCACGGAACACGGTGACCACGCGCCGGATCTCTTCTAACGCTGGTTTTTCCGCTGGAATCTCCAGCGCCTTGCCCATACTTTCGACGCGTTGATCGACAATATCAACCTCTTCTTGTATCGTGGCCGGTAGTGGCAGCACGACGGTGTTGAAACGCCGCATCAACGCGCTGGAGAGCTCGTTGACTCCTTTGTCGCGATTATTGGCGGTAGCAATCACATTGAACCCTTTGCGCGCCTGCACCTCCGTATTGAGTTCAGGAACAGGCAGCGTCTTCTCGGAGAGGATGGTAATCAGCGTATCCTGGACCTCGGAGGGGATACGCGTCATTTCTTCGAGACGTGCTATCTTCCCCGTTTGCATGGCGTGCATCATCGGACTGACGACCAGCGCGGCGGGTGATGGCCCATCGACCAGCAGCCGCGCATAGTTCCACCCGTAGCGAATAACGTTCTCGTCCGTGCCTGCCGTTCCCTGGATCAGCAGAGTCGAGTTTCCAGTTATGGCCGCCGCGAGGTGCTCGCTCACCCACGATTTGGCTGTCCCGGGAAGCCCATAGAGCAAGAGTGCACGGTCGGTTGCCAGCGTGGCTACAGCGATTTCGATCAAGCGTGCGTTACCAATATACTTTGGCGACACAACGAAGCCATTGCTGAGTTTACCACCCATCAAGTATGTGCGAACGGCCCACGGGGAAAGTACCCAGTTAGGTGGGCGCTGGCGCTTATCCTCTCTGGCAAGTTCTGCAAGTTCTTCCGCGTACTGCTCCTCGGCATGTTGGCGCAGGACGGCATCAAGGGGCGCTTTTTCGCCGCCGATGGCGCGCTCGTTATTGGTCGGTACTCCGTTGAAATTGCTCGTCATGTCATCTCCTGATGAAGCGTTGGCGTATGTGCAGCGCCTCAGTAAATTTTTTCAATTCGGTTCGCCAGTATTCCGTTTGCCAGGTTGCCTTCTGTTCTGTCGTGGTGGGAATGGTAAACGGTACCAGCGCTGAGGCAAAGCACGATGGAGGAAGCGCCATCATGGTGACAGAGATACTCTGGTACCAGGGATCATAGTACGGGGAATAGTCTTTCTTGAAGTCGAGCGTCATCATATAAGCGCGCAGTTCCTGCAAGTACACTTCTCCAAACATGTGGCTCCACGGTTTAGGGAGTGCGATAAGCGCCTCCTCCCAGTTTTTTCGTGCCGGGTGCCTGGCGTTGTTGAAAATGCTCGCCACCCTCTGTTCGGCTTCGCGCTGGGACATGCGGGTTAGCAGAGATGTACGTACCCCCAGTTCAGGAGTTCCACGCTGCTTCTTACACCACCAGTCCCACAGGGCCATGCACCACTCTCCACAATTGTGCAATAAGGCCGCACTTGACCAGCTGGTGATGAGAGAATCGCTCCAATCATCGTCTGCGTACGCTGCGGCAATGATGGTATCACGGGAAACGCCAAATCGCTCTTCCCAGTGCGTGGGAGTTACCTGCGACACCACCTGCGTGAACCACCAGCTTCGTTCGCCCGCCCCGTGTGAAGGTTTGGCGGCGATGCCATCGCGCAGCCAGTCTTTCTCCAAAGCAGTTGGCAGCGTAACGTTCAGCGATTTCGCTTTGTATTTGAGCATGGTATCTGCACGTTCTCTCATACGTCTGACGAATGATGATGTGGGAAGACGCGCAAGCAGTGAGGTCGCCATTATACGCACGCCAGTCGAGCGATCATCGAGCGCGTTTGCTAGAAATTCCTCGTCCTCTGCTGAGAGACCAACCTCCAATGTGCCCAGCAAGTCGGTTCGCGCATCAGCCTTCTCCTGCTTCCAAACTGCCGAAAGCCACTCTCGCGCTTTGGTTGGGTCGTTCTTGCGCAGCAGGCGCAGTACTGCCTGGCGTTGCCCCAGTGTTCCCTCTTGCCAGTTTGTTTCCGCGTGGGCTAGCTGGTCATCCTCTGCTCCATACAGGTAGTTGCCGACCCAGGACCACGCGAGATTAAACTGGCTCAGCCAGCGTCCGCGCTCGCCAATAACATGGAACAAACCTGCTCGCAGCTCTGTTTCCTGAACAGCCATTGCAGTAGGCAACATTTCATAAGGAAGACGTAAACCAGCCTTGCGCATACACTCCAGGGCTTCAGGAAGTAGTTGTTGCTGTTCTCCTTTCAGCAGACTTTCTATCAGCGCGGCAATCTCAGGCGAGCAGGCCGGGAGCGTTTCTTCAGCGGAGGGCGGCGGGGCAGCGGGCAGAAAATCCGCCACTCGCCCGGCTTGTCGGTAGATCGCCCACGCCCCGGCGCTCAGCAGCAGCGAGCGTTCTACTTCACCTGAGGCTAGTTTCTCTGCCAGCTTATCTACAACTGTCCCGGTGGTTGTATCGATGTTCTGCCGTTGCGCGGTACCGATGAGGGCAGCAGTCACTATTGCATCCATAGCGTTATCCTTAAAGTAAGTAGTAGTGGGTATCGACCAGTATGCCCAGTGGGAAGAGCGCTTCACCATCCCACTCGCCCGCCAGGTCGACGGGATAACCGCCGGAGAGGGCAAGGAGCCGCCAATGTTCATCATCTACCAGTGGTAGTACAGCTCCTGTTCTGTCACGCACATGCCACTGTTTCCCCTTATCGTGGCAGATCGGTGTCACATCGCGCAAGGCACAGAGGAACCTTTCCTGCCAGGGCTGCCGTGCCAGCTGCGTTGCCACCTGTTTAAGGAAATCCTCAATGGTTTCCGTACCGGGGAGGCGATTTTGTAGGGGCGAAATCTTGCCACGGCGTGTTTCAAGGCGTGCGCGCTGTGGCGCGGCACCGGGCCAGAAGGTCAGTTCGGCGTGTTGCCGCGCTCCCAGGGGAAAGACTTCCGTGAAGGGTGTCTTTCCAAAGGCGAATTGTAATACCATAGCCGTCCGCCCGGCCTGCGCACCGAGCATCCATGTCCTCTGCTCGCGTACCTTTTCGTCATCGTTGACGCGCTGTCCCAGGATTAACCACTCGTCGGACACAGTTTCTCCAAGGGCAGAGACTTCCTCCTGCTTGATTGGTTTCCCAACTAACTGGCGAATGTCCATATGGAGAGCAGGGTCTAACTGGTCGCCCTGGCGAAAGGCGTGCGACAGCAGCGCTAATTTGCCTAGTTCGGCCAGCAGCTTTTCCGGCCAGTTCGCAGAAGAATGAGGGATATCGGCCAGTCGCAGCACGCGATTGCCAAGGCCCTCAACCTGGGTGTCCACCATCTGTGCCCGCTGCTCTTCCCAGAATGCTACAGGGCGAGCTTCCGCGCTTGCCAGGCCGTTGCGTATCAGATCGTTCAACCAGAGGTCGAGGAGGTCAACCCCCTTCATCATCTGCGCCCGTCGCTTTTCAGCTGTTTTTAGCACAACAGCAGGGGGAGGAACAGCCGGATCTTTCGGTGTCTCTTTCGTCTCTTTGCGCTTGCTGCTGGCGGCCCGTTTCGTCAACCAGCTTGTCACCCATTCGGGAGGCTCGCCATTTGCGAGTGCTTGAGGGGTATCAACAGCTAACAGCAGCAGCCCCAGCCCATGTTTGCAGGGGAGTTTGCGGCTCGGACAACTGCAGGCGATCGTCAAGGTGGAGAGGTCGATACGCACGTGGTAGAGAGAGCTTCCCTGGCACTCTCCCCAGAGTGCCTCGGAATTTTGCCCCAGACTCTTCCAGTGTTTGGCATTGGCCAGCTTCTTACCCGCCGCGGCGGAACTGGAGTCGGGAGCGAGTGCGAGTACCTGATCGTTACTGCTTAATTGTAATCCCATCTGGCACCTTTATTAATCATTTTTTGGTTCTATAATGTAGTTCCCTCGAAGTATGTCAAAAGTGGAAGCGGAAGTACAGCACAAGCGCTGGCGATAGCCAGTTTGTACCTCGAATACACTAACCTACTCTGCCCCAGGTTCTTCCAAAATGTATAGCATCAGCATAAATGCTCCACGGCTGAATTTGAAACTCAGCCCTATGATATGTTTAATACCTATCGTTTCGTAGAGTGTTAGAAACCGGGTGTATCGTACTTGAAATGATACCTGGGATATTACAGAAGGAGAAAGCACAATGTGTTTAAGTTGTGGCTGTGGAAAACCCAATGACGACCATGGAGATCAGCGCAATATCACTATGGATGATCTCAATCAGGCGGCCCAGGCTGCGGGAACAACCCGTGACAAAGTTCTACAGAACATTATGAATGCTTTGTGCTACCTATGCCGTTGATTTGATACCTGAACTGGCCAGGTAAGGGGAGGGAACTCATTTGCAAGAACATGCTAAACTTCAGCAAGTCCCGGTGAAAGTCTACCGGTCATCTGATCGCTTGATGGTTGCGGCTCCCATGCCAGGGCTTCAGCCAGAAGACATTCTTGTAGAGATTACCGAGAATGGGCGTTTGATTATGCAGGGTGACCTGCGCGGACTACTCAAGGATATCAAAGAGTTGGTGCTCGACGAG